>JAAZXD010000077.1 GCA_014240355.1 Roseibacillus sp.
GCAGGGTATCGAGACCGAATTCGGTGATGAGCACCGGGCGGTCGCCCGCGATGTTCTGCAGGCGGGACAGGTAGCGACCCAGAGCCTCGCGGTCCTCGAGGTAGATGTTGAAGGCGGTGAAGTCCGCATTGCGGGGCTCAAGGTATTCGGTGCTGGGATAGTTGGCGTAGGCAATGAGGAGCTCCCTGCACGTGCCACGGCAGAGATCGATGAGATCCTCGAGAGCCTCCCGGACTCTTGCCGGACCCATCCAGCGGGCGAGGTCGGAGGGGATTTCATTGGCCACCAGAAGGGCCCCCAGAGCCGGATGGGAGCCGTGCTCCTGCAGGAATTCGAGCAGCCGCAGCTCGCCCTCGGTGCGCAGCCGGGGTTCCGCAAGGAAGTCGCGATTCCATTCCCAGGGCAGTCCGAGCAGGACGAGGAGCCCATTCTCATGCGCACAGTCGAGGAGGCGCTGGTCCGCTCCGGTGTAGAGGCGGATGGCATTGAAGCCACACTCGGCAAGCCGGGGAAACTCGACGACGGGATCGAGTTCTGCATCCGGGGGGAACGGCCCGAAGGTGACGCCTTTCAGGAAGATGCGATCATCGCCGAGGGCAAGAAAGCGGCCATCGACCCGCAGGCGCACTGGTCCGGACGGGGACACGCGCGAGATTGACTGGCGGCAACGGGTTTGGCAAGGCGGGGGCTGCACCGCGTTCAGTGGACTTCGATGGCGTTCGATCCCGGTTCGCTCATTTCCCCGATCACCTCCGCGCACGGTGCGCCTTCCTCGCCGAGGAGGGCCAGGACCTGGTCGAGGTTTGTCGGCGGGACGGCGAGGAGAAGGCCCCCGCTGGTCTGGGCGTCGGCGAGAAGCAGGCGCATTGACTCCGGGACGCCTTCCGTGAAGGAGGTGGTGGTGGCGGCCTTGAGATTGGCCCGGGTGCCGCCCGGGACACAGCCTTCTTCGATGAGCTCAAGGACGCGCGGATCGATGGCGGGGATCTGCCCGCTGTGGAGGATGGCGGTCACCCTGCTTTCGCGGGCCAGGGAGCCGAGGTGTCCCAGTATTCCGAACCCGGTGACATCCGTCCCGCCCTTGACCAGTCCGGCCCTTCCCAGTCCGGCCCCGGGGGTGTTAAGGGTGGCCATCAAACTGACCGAGCGATGGGCCAGATCGCCGATCTCGATGCCCCGTTTGGTGGCGGTAGAGAGAATGCCGGTGCCCAGCGGCTTGGTGAGGACGAGGATGTCGCCCACCGCAGCACCTGCGTTAGTGATGAGGCGGTCGGGATGGACCAGTCCGGTTACCGAAAGGCCATAGAGAGGCTCAGGGTTCTGGACGGTGTGCCCGCCTGCGAGGACACAGCCCGCTTCCGCCACCTTGTCGGCACCGCCTTTCAGGATCTGGTTGACGTCCTCAAGGGAGAGATGCTCGAGGGGGACGCCCACTATATTCATGGCGGTGACGGGGAGACCACCCATGGCGTAGACATCGGAGAGGGAGTTTGCGGCCGCGATCTGGCCGTAGGTGTAGGGGTCGTCCACGATGGGGGTGAAGAAGTCGAGAGTCTGCACCATGGCGAGCTCGTCGGTGAGGCGGTAAACCGCGGCGTCATCAGAGGTGGCAGCTCCCACCAGGAGGGATTCATCCTCGATCTGGGTCAGTCCGCGCAGGACCTGCGCGAGGTCGGCCTGGCCGAGCTTGGAGGCTCAGCCGGCACAGGAGGAGAGCTCGGTCAGGCGTTTGATTTCTTCGCGGGACATGCCCGGAGAGTAGGGGAGATTTTTTCCGGGGCAAACTCGATGGGCCAAATTGTTGCTAATTTTGGAGCCCTGTCTTTAGGCCATTGCCAAGGGGTTGAAATGGGCCGAGAGTCTTCTGGTCGCCCCCGAATTCGTGATCCGATTACTCATTTTTCTCCTCGCCCCGCTTTTTCCGGGCGTTCTGTCCGCGGCAGAGTACGGGCCGATCTGTGAGTGGCACCGGGATCCCACCACCACGATGGCGATCCACTGGGTCGCCACCGCGGAGAAAGAAGACGAACGCGGCGAGTGGAAGCTCGGGGCGGCTGGGTTTGGTTACGGGGACGACGACGACCAGACGGTGCTCAAGGGCATGCGCAAGAACTACCGGTCGGTCTACATCCGGCGGCCTTATGAAGTGCCCGCTAATGCGCCCAAGGGGGCGGAGCTCACCATCGGGATCCGCTACGATGACGCTTTCATCCTCTATATTGATGGGAAGGAGGCCCTGCGCAAGGGGGTGGAGGGTGCCGGTGCCGACATCAGCAAGGTGAAGAAGCATGAGGCCGAGGTCTGGGAATACTTCAAACTTGGTCCGGCGGTGGCAGGGCACAAGGGAGTGATTGCCATCGAGGGCCATAACGAAAATATCGACAGCTCCGATTTCACCCTGCGGCCGCGTATTGATTACCGGGCCAACGGCAAATTGCATCCCGTCGTGCGGGAAGGTGCCCAGTGGGCCTATCTTGCGGGCGGGACCCCGCGTGCGGGGTGGAACCGGGTCGGGGGGGTCAAGGAGGAAGGCGTCGAGGCCCCGCGCTATCAACTGGCCTACCGGCCGAAGACGGGCGGGGCCTGGACCTTCGCGGACCTGCGCGAACGAAAGTTCGGGACGACCGAGCACCGTGCCTTCAGCGCGGACCTGCAGGATCTGGAGCCTGGAACCCGCCATGTGTTCAAGATCGCCCGCTGGGGGGCCCCCACCGGGACATGGGAATTTGAAACCGCTCCCGCCAGCTTCAAGGAAGGTACGACCTTCGTGACGGGGGGCGACATGTATGCCACCCGGGAATGGATGGATGCCATGAATCGTCGGGCGGGCAAGGAGGACCCCCTCTTTGCTCTCCTGGGAGGGGACCTGGCCTATGCCAATGGAGCCAAGGGGGACCGCTGGATCGCTTGGCTGGACTCGTGGCACAAGTGCGCGGTGGCTCCCGACGGGCGCCTCCTTCCCATGATCGTGGCGATCGGCAATCACGAGGTGAAAGGCGCCTCGTATCGTCCCACCAATGCGCCGGGCCGGGACCAGGCGCCGTTTTACTACAGCCTCTTCCTTGGCAAAGAGGAGGGGGCGCAGTTCACCGTCGATTTCGGGAATTATCTCAGCGTGGTCGGGATCGATTCCGGCCATACCGCGAATGTTGCGGCCCAGACCGATTGGCTCGGGCGGGTCCTCGGCAACCGGCTGGGGATTCCCCGGCAATTCGTCTGCTATCATCGTCCGGCCTGGGGGACGGGAGTGAAGGACGATGCGACGGATATCCGGCGCGAATGGTCCCCGCTCTTCGAGCAGTTCAAGGTGGACTGCGTCTTTGAGAACGACCACCACACCTACAAGCGCACCCATCCCATCGTGGGGGGTAAGCGCGACGACAAGGATGGCGTGCTCTATCTGGGCGACGGGTCCTGGGGAGTGAAGACCCGCAGTATTCCCAAGGACTGGGGAAAGAAGCGCCCATACCTGGCCAAGGCCCTGGCGGTAAGGCACCTCATCAAGGTCACCATGACGGGCGGGCAATTCGTCTATGAAGGGATGACTGCGGATGGAGACATCTTCGATAAGACCATGCGTCCGGTGCGGAGAGGAGCCAAGTAATGGTGGGGGCAGGATCGTGACCTGTCCGTGTTTCCTGAACTTGATGAGAGGACCGGGGGGAGGCATTCTTCGTGCACGACGCGTGGGGATCTTCCCGGCCTCGTCCGTTTCATGTCAGCAACCTCTTCTTTCCGCGAGTTCCTTCTTGGCCGCGTGTGGCAGGAGCGTTTTGACGGTTTCGTGCTGGAGGATGGAGGGAAGTTGGCGCGCAAGCGCCGGGTCACGGACCTTGTCTGGAACGCGCTGGAGGATGGGGGAGGGATTCTCGCTGCCCGCGTGCAGGACCTGGAGGGAGAGTATCATGAGGTAGAAGTTTCCCTCTGGCAGGAGAGTGAGAGAACCTGGGAACTCGATGCCTCCTGCAGTTGTCCCTATGCCCACTTCTGCCAGCATGCAGCGGCCGTCCTGTTGGCCGGCGGGAGGAAGACGACGCTTGAACGGTTGCTCAAGGGCGGCAGTGCCAATGTCCAGGTGAAACCCGCGGAGGGAGACAAACCCTCCGGGCCCGCGCGGCCCCTGAAATCCCTCCAGATAGAACCCCGGTTTCGCCTCGAAGTGCTGGTGGAGCCTGCCAACAGCCGGCCGGTGCAGCTTCTGCTGCAGTCATTGCGGGTCTCCAACCGCGACGACTGGCTGGTGGCGCGGCCCACCGTGAGTTACGGCGACCATGAACTTCCCCTGCACACCGGCGGGGACAGTGCGGCGGTGATTGAAACGCCAAAGGGACCGCTGGAAATTGTGCGCGATCTTCATGCTGAGAAAAACGCCGCCCAGGAGCTCACCCAGATGGGCCTGACTCACCTTGGGGCGCAACCCAGCTACCGTTTTCTTCTCGGACTGGAGCGGCAGCGTGATTCGGAGACTTCGGCCGAGTTCGCCTGGTTTCCCGAACCGAACCTGAACACCCCGGACCTCTACTGGCCATGGTTTCGGGCGGAGGCGGTTACCAGGCTGGAGGGTCGGGGCTGGCAGGTCGAGATCGACGAGGAGGTCGGGTTTCCCGTTTACGAGACCGAACCAGCTGGCTGGGAGGGCTCCCTGACGGAGCAACCGGGAGGCTGGTTCGCCCTTTCGGTGGGATTCGATCTCGACGGGGAACGTCTGGACCTTCTTCCCATCCTGACCAGATTACTGGAGGACGGCACTCTCGACATGCTTGACGAACTGTCCGATCGCTCGCACCACCTGGTCTATCTGCCGGATGGGGGAGCCCTGCACATCCCGGCGGATCGCCTGAAACGCATTCTTCGGCAGCTGGCCTCCCTGGTGGACCCCAACCGGCCCTTCCTGCATCCCGTCGATGCGGCCAACCTCGCCTGCAGGTCCGAGCTTTTACTCGAACCTGCAGGCAATCTCGCCAACCTGACAAGGCAGCTGGGGGACCTCAGGAAACCCAGCAAGGCGGAACCGCCCCCCGGAGTGCAGGCCACCCTGCGTGACTACCAGCTTGAGGGTTACCGCTGGCTGCAGACCCTCGCAAATTGCCAGCTTAACGGCATCCTCGCGGATGACATGGGGCTGGGCAAGACGCTGCAGACGCTCGCGCACATCCTGACAGAGAACACCTCGGGGCGAGCGGGGGGCAGGCCCTCTCTGGTGGTGGCCCCGACATCGGTGGTGCCCAACTGGAAGGCGGAAGCCGCCAGATTCATTCCTTCGCTGAGTGTGCTTGTCCTGCAGGGACCGAAACGCAGGCGGGATTTCGGGAATATCCCGTTTGCCAATCTGGTTCTCACCTCCTACGCGCTCCTGCAGCGTGACATCGAATCACTGAAGGAGATCGACTTTCACCTGGTGGCTCTTGACGAGGCGCAGAACATCAAGAACCCCGCGGCGAAGGTGAGCAAGGCGGCCTGCGAACTGAAAACCGCTCACAGGCTCTGCCTGTCGGGGACTCCCATCGAGAACCATCTAGGGGAACTCTGGTCCCTGATGCGCTTCCTCCTGCCCGGGTTCCTGGGGAGCCAGGAAGCCTTTCGGGCGCGTTTTCAGGGCCCGATCGAGAAAGACGCCGATGAAGATCGCAAGGAGGATCTCAAGGGTCGGGTGGCTCCCCTCATCCTGCGTCGGACCAAGGACGAGGTGGCTTCCGAGCTGCCTCCCAAGACCATTCTGGTTCATCCGGTTGAACTCACCACCGGGCAAAAGGATCTTTACGAAACGGTGCGTGCGACGATGGATCGGCGCGTGCGCCAGGCGATCGCAGCGCAGGGACTTGAGCAAAGCCGGATCGTCTTTCTCGACGCTCTCCTCAAGTTGCGGCAGATCTGCTGTGATCCCCGTCTTCTGGCCATGGAAGAGGCGCATGAACTGGCTTCAGCCAAGCTTGACTATCTTGGGGAGCTCCTCGGGACGCTCCTTGACGAGGGGCGCCGGATTCTTCTGTTCTCGCAGTTCACCACCATGCTGAACCTCATCGGGGAGAAGCTGAGGCTTCGGGGGGTTCCGTATCTTGAGCTCACGGGCTCCTCGCGGAACCGGGGAGAGCTGGTCGAGAAGTTCCAGCAGGGCAATACCCCTCTCTTTCTCATTTCGTTGAAGGCGGGGGGGACCGGACTCAACCTTACCGCCGCCGACACCGTCATCCACTATGATCCCTGGTGGAACCCGGCTGTGGAAGCGCAGGCCACGGACCGCGCCTACCGCATCGGCCAGACCAGGCCGGTCTTCGTGCACAAACTGATTTGCACGGGGACGGTGGAGGAGCGCATTCAGAAACTGCAGGCCGATAAATCGAAGCTGGCAGACGATCTCCTGGCCGGCACGAACAAGGTTACTGCTCCGGATGAGGAAACCCTGCGGCAATTGCTGGCGCCGGGTTGACGGGGGGAGAGAGGATCTGCGGCAAGCGTCATTGAGTCAATGAGCCGCCTGGACGGACCGTGCCCGACGTTCTCGCGGGCAATCCGGGGGACGTTCCATGAAGCCGGGTTCGGACGGCGGCCTTCCGGAAAGCTCGCTGCTTGGCCTCGACTCCGGGCGGTGCTGCTGGCAGACTCCGGCAACCCTGAGAATCTGAGAGAATGCCTTCGTTTTACCTTCTTGCTGCCGATACCGATTCCAAGGTGTCCCCTCTTGTTCAGTGGTGGAGGAATGTGGATTCCTGGGAGCAGACCGCAATAGCGGTTGCTGCGGCCTTCCTCCTCCACATTTTTGTTAGAGTGGTCCTCCTTCGCGCCCTCAACCGGATAGCGTCCTCGACTGAAAACGATCTCGATGACCGCCTGGTCTACTTTGTCCGGCGGTTCTACCTGCTCGTTCTGGTTTCCATCCTCTTCATGGTGCTGCTCAAGATCCACGGCATCAAGATTACGCCCTTTCTGGCCAGTGCCGGGATTGCAGGAATTGCCATTGGCCTGGCGGCAAAGGAAACTCTTTCCGACATCCTTTCCGGGATCTTTCTCATCACCGACCAGCCAGCCCGGATCGGCGACCGGGTGAAGATCGAGTCACCGGGCCGTCACTGGGGCGGCTGGGGCGATGTGATCGATGTGGGGCTTCGACGGACACAGATTCGCAACACCGACGGGGTGATTGTGAACTATCCCAACAGCGTCCTCGCCAACTCGGTGATCACGAACTTCTCCTATCAGGATGAGCCGGTTCGCGTGCGCGTGCGTTTTCAGGTGAATTACAATGCCGACCTCGAAGAAGCCAGCTCAGTGGCGCGGCGTGCAATCGAGGCGACCGAACGGGTTCTCCCCGATAGCGCTGAGATAGTGGTGCGGTCGCTGTGGGATGACAATGGAGGGCACATGGGATCCGGCATCCTGATGGAAGGCCGCTATTATATCGAGGACGTGCGCAACCGGACCAGGATCCGTTCGGAGGTGCTCAAGAGCATCAACAGAGACCTGGCGGCGGCAGGAATTGCCCTGGCCAGTCCCCGGGTGCGGATTGAACAGGTCTAGGTCCGGCGGGTTCGCGGGGCGGTTCCGGAGATCCGCAAAGCCCCCCGGGAGGGGATGCCCGTGCTATTTCATCCAGAACCGGGGCATCTCCAACAGCTCCTGCCCGGGATCCTCGAGAACAAAGCGATGGAGACGACCATGGGAGCTCTCCACCGTTTCCCAGGGGACGACCTGCACGCTCACCTGGTCCCCTGGTTCCCAGTTGGCCACTCCGGTGAGGAGGTGATCCTGCACCCCATATCCCAGCAGAAGGATTCTCTCGGGGATCCGGCCGGATTCGCTGCGGACGTTTTCAAGGAGCACTTCCCTCACGGCCTGGCGGTAGGGTGTCCGGGCAAGCGGGGGGACGTTGGCCACCCGGGTGATGGTTCCTTCCAGTTTCTGAAGAGCGGTTTCGATGTGTGGGCGAGGTGTCAGTCCCGCCCGGGGGAGGTCGAGGACTTTCCAGTTTCCGAAGGAGAGTTCACGCATTGCGAATTGCCAGACCACGACGGACTTGCGGGCCAGGCGATCCGGGTCGCGGAGAAGGTCCTCGCGACTGGCGAAAGCGCCATCGGTATTGCGGGTGATGCGGTCGACGGGAGCGCTCATCACCAGGCTCAGCATCTCCGCGAATCCGGCCCCCTTGCCCCAGCCCATTTCGCCGAGCGAATAGATGTTGGAGAAACTATCGCCCAGCAAGAGGTAGGGGGCCTCGCGGGAGGGTTTCCAGATTTCCTCATTGTGATCGAGAACCATCGAAGAAGCGATTGTCTCCTTCCGGTTCCGGCCAAGCCGCCGAGTGAGATTCCCGGGGGCGGAGAGGGTCCGTTTGACTGTCTGGTAGGGATCGCCGGGGGGCTGGACAGACGTCGCTCTCGCGACCAGGTGGGCGATCTGCAACATCGCTTCCGGGGTCCAGTGGCGGTCGCCCTCGAGAAAGAGCTGACCGCCCTGAGCGCGGAGTTTTCCGAGGAGGGGGATGAGGTCGAGAACCTCGACCTTGTGATCTCGGTGGAGGGTCTCGACAAATTCGAGGTAGCCTTTGTTCAGGATCGGCGGCTGGGAGGAATCTGCAAACACCGCCTTTGACGGGACGGGCAGAAGGACCAGCCGAATCCCCGCCTGCTTCAATTGTCGATCGAAGGCAACGATGGCCGGAACCGGATTCCGGGTCCGCTTCGTGGACGGCAGCTGTCGGAGCACCACATGGGATCTCCTCGCCGGGGGCTCGAGGAAACTGCGCCCGTGGACGTGTTCGATGTCCGGCCGGTAGTAGAGTTGGCCGTCGTGTTCCACGACATCGTTTGCATCGAGGCCCATCGTGGTGCGCAGCAGCTGGACAGGGTTGCGGACCACCGCGGTCCCCGCCTCCCTGAAGGCGTGGTCGAGGGCGCCGTCCTTCCACGACCAGAGTGCGCCATTGCCGAAAAAGATGGCGAAGTGAATGAAGGAGAAGAATCCGAGGCTGATCAGCACGGCAAGGCAGGGAAGGCCGCTACGGGCTCCAGGTTCATTTTGGGACAGGGAAGGCATGATCTGTTAGAAAAAATAATAGAGGAAGGACGTCCCGCCCTGGATCCCCATGGCAATCAGGCAGATCCAGAAGAGAATGGTCAGCCCCAACCATCTTACGGGGGACGACTCCGTGACGAAACGCGAGGGCGAGTGGCCGCCCCAGGTCACCAGCGCCGCGAGCAGGAGGAGAACGAGGCCCTCCGGGCCCACCACCAGCTGCCTGGTCCACCAGGCAGGCCCCTCCGGGGCCGGATCGCCCATGAGGGATGCGTAGTAGCGTCCGGCCTCCCCCAGCGAGTCGGCCCGGAACAGGACCCAGGCCAGGGTGACCACGAGGAAGGTGAGACCGGCGCGGAGGACGGTAGGCAGGCGCTTGCGGAGGCCCAGTGGCCGGGCGAGTCGTTCAGCGGCCAGGAGGAGGCCGTGCACTCCTCCCCAGATGAGGAATTGCCAGGCTGCCCCGTGCCAGAGGGCGAAGAGAGCCATCACGACGATAATGTTTCCTGCCGTGCGCCAGCGGCCTGACCGGTTTCCGCCGAGGGGAATGTAAAGGTAGTCGCGCACCCACGATCCGAGGGTGATGTGCCAGCGCCTCCAGAAATCGCGCAGGGAGGTGGCGCGATAGGGAGCCCGGAAGTTGGCCGGCAGGGTGAACCCGAACATCATCCCGAGTCCGATGGCCATTTCACTGTAGCCGCTGAAGTCGAAATAGATCTGAAAGGAGTAGGCGAACAGGCCGATCCATGCGCTGGGCATATCAAGTTCGGCCGCTCCGAAGGCCTGATCTGCAAGAGCTCCGCAGGGATTGGCGAGGAGCAGTTTCTTGGCCAGTCCGATGATGAAGATTCCCATCCCGTTGGCGAACTGCCTCCGGGATTCGCGGCGATGGCGCAGATCAGCTTCCAGCTGCGAGTAGCGCACGATGGGTCCGGCAGCCAACTGTGGGAAAAAGGCCGCATAGGTGGCAAAGTCGAGGAAGCGCCGGGTCGGGCGGATCTCGCCCCGGTAAACGTCGATGGTGTAGCTCAGGGACTGCAGGGTGTAGAAGCTGATGCCAAGCGGAAGGGCGATGGTTCCCAGCCAGGCCAGGGCATCTGATCCCGGAAGCCCCGCGAGGTCGTCGGCGGTGCGGGCCAGGAAACCGGAGTACTTGAAGAAGGCGAGGACGCCCAGGTTTCCGAGCAGGGAGGCACCCAGCAGGAGCCGCCGGGTCCGGGCTCCGGCGCTCGGGATGAACAGCGCACAAACGAAATCGAGCAGGGTGGAGAAGAGGAGGAGAAGGATGTAGAAGGGGTTGCCCCAGCCGTAGAAGAAGTAGCTTCCCGCCACCAGCCACCCATTGCGCACGGGGCGTGGAAGGAGGTAGTAGACCACCAGCATGAGCGGCAGGAAGCCGTAGAGGAAGATGGGCGTGCTGAAGACCACGGGGTTGGGGAGTGGGGCCTATCGTTTCAGGGATAGAGTTGTGGATTGGGGTGCGGCCTGGCCGAATCCTTATCGTTCTCGCGGTCGTTCGTGACGGGCCACAAAGTTTTCAAGCCCCACCGCGCAGATTGTGATTCTTGCGCGATGGATCATTTTATTCCGGCGAGTTGGGCGATTTCTGCGGCCGAGAGGGCGCGTTCAAAGATCGCGACTTCGTCGAGGCGCCCTTCCCAGTTGGAATTGTTGTCGCTGAGGCAGAGGCAGAGGGCGAGGGAAGGAGGTCGGTTCATCGGGTGATTCACACCTCTAGTAGTAGCTTTACTTTTTCCCTTGGTTGGCCCGGTGATGCGGGGAGTCCTTGGGCAGGACGGCAAGGGGCGCCGGATTCGCCGGAATGCCCTGGGCCAGACGCGTC
>JAAZXD010000078.1 GCA_014240355.1 Roseibacillus sp.
CGCGCCCATGGCAAGTCCGCCAAAGCCACAGGCAATGTTGCGCAGTGCGCTTAGGCGGGAAATGAGGTGTTCTGGCTGCATGGTGGTGGTTGAGCGGCGAGGCGATGAAGTTTTCCTAAATCTAACGATCTTCGGGAGATCAGCAAGTCCACCCTAATTCAGGTAGCGGAAATCAAGGCTGGCAAACAGGCTTTGGAACACCTGAGTCCAGACCGTTTCGGATTCTTGTGCCTCTTTAAGGAAATCCAGAATGATTTTCCCTTCGCTTGCAGTGGGGTTGCGGCCGAGAGCAAGCTGATAGGCGTATTTCACTTTTGCATCATTGCTCCCGGATCGCTCCTTGAGCAGGTGGGCTGCTGCCGCCTTCGCCTGCTGGCGTACGAAAGTGTTGTTCATCAGGAAGAGAGCCTGCGTAGGCACACTGCTGGTGGTGCGCTTTCCCGTTACCAGGTTGGGATCCGCAAAGTCAAAGACCTGCATGATTTCAGGTAATGTATTGCGAAATACCGGAGTATAGATGCTGCGGCGATTTCCCTCAAACTTGTAGCCGTATTCTGTTTTTGTGCCGGTCTTGACTGTTGCCCCGCCCAGTTTCTTGTCGAGCTTCCCGGTTGCCGAGAGAATGGAATCGCGTATTGCCTCGGCCTGCAGACGCCGTCGGTTCTGGCGCCAGAGCAGATGATTTTCGATATCGATCCCTGTCTGTGCATCGCTGTGCGTGGAACTGAGTTGATAAACACGCGAGAGCATGATCTCGCGTATGAGGCTCTTGGGGGACCATCCATTTTCCACGAAACGGACAGCAAGGTGATCGAGGAGTTCCGGGTTGGTTGGTGCCTGGCCCATGTGACCGAAGTTATCGACGCTGCCGACTATGCCCCTGCCGAAGAGGTGATGCCAGACTCGGTTCACGAATACCCGGGCAGTGAGAGGGTTTTGCCGACTGGCGATCCAGTCGGCGAGCTCGGCACGCCCGCTTGATGCGGCTATGAATTCAGGGGTCGGTTCACTCTGCAGGACCCTGATAAAACCACGTGGTGTTTTTTCCCCCACATTGTGGACATTGCCTCTCACGGAAATGTGGATATCGCCTGTATCCTTCGCCTCCTCTGCGGCAATGACCTGGGGAGAGGGTCCCGG
The DNA here is from genome assembly GCA_014240355.1 of Roseibacillus sp. GTDB lineage: Bacteria > Verrucomicrobiota > Verrucomicrobiia > Verrucomicrobiales > Akkermansiaceae > Roseibacillus_B. The sequence goes on from JAAZXD010000078.1 coordinate 1,141, forward strand.
TTTCTTCTGCAGGGATTTGAGTTCTTCCTCGAGCTTCTTCATTCTTTGCTCCGTATCCGGTTTGTCCTGCTCCACAGGGGGCTTGGGGTTGTCCTTTTTTGGCGTCGCCGTTGCCCCTTCGGGAAGGAACTGAACCGCGTCGGCGATCACGTGCGCAGTGGTTCCCTTGTTCGAGATGACCACTGCCTCCCATTCACCAATGAGGAAATCATAGGTTCCCAGCGAGATAAAGCTGCCGTCTATCGGTGGGGTCTTCGTCTGGTCAATATGCCTGATGACCTCGCCGTCGGCGTGGCGGATGAGCACCGGCACCTTGCGGTCACGATTGGTTCCTTCCGTGTAGGAGACACGCACCTCGAACTTGCCGTCGCCTGGGATTCTGACCTTGTAAGCGACCTCTTTTGCTCCCTTTCCTCTGGCATCGTCATGGATGTAGTTTTCCGCCACGTATCCATCATTTGATGTCGAGCGTGTCCACTCGCCCTTTAGCGTTGCCTGCAGGTCATCGACCACGACGCCGGACAGGCTTGCAATTGCTACCGGGGGTCTTTTTTTGCTCCCCGATTTCTTCTTCAGGGCGGCAATTTCCTTTTTCAGGGCATTGATGCGTGCTGCCCGTTTCTTGGCGAGTTGCTCCTCTTCGGGGGATGCCGGAAGTGCCCGCTTGTTCCAGGTGGACACGTTGCTGTGGACGACGACCTTGGTTCCCTTGAGGATGCCGGCCATCCCGTAGTAATCGGCCGTGCTGATCGGGTCAAACTTGTGGTCGTGACAGCGTGCGCATCCGATGGCCAACCCCAGGAAAGCCTTGCCCATGGTGTCGAGTTGTTCGTCAATAATGTCCATTTCCAGGACGGTTTTGTCCTGTAACTCGTAATTGGTAGGTCCAATCAGGAGGAATGCCGTGGCGATGAGTGCTTCCTGTCTTTCCTCAAGGGTTCCTCCCTGCAGGAGGTCGCCGGCGATCTGTTCGCGCACGAAGCGGTCATAGGGTTTGTCGGAGTTGAAGGAATCAACCACATAGTCGCGATATCGCCACGCCTCACCGAAGAGCAGGGTGCGCCCGCCGCCGGTTGACTCGGAGTAACGCGCGATGTCCAGCCAGTGCCTTGCCCACCTCACGCCGAAGTCAGGGCTGGCCAGCAGTTCATCGATCAGGCCGGCAATGGCTTTCTGCCGGTTGGTTGCAGCGGCCTTGTTGAAAGTTTCAGCCTGTCCGGGTGTTGGCGGCAGGCCAGTGAGGTCAAAATAGATGCGTCGCAGCAGGGTGGCTTCATCGGCATCATTGACAGGGGTGATGCCTTTTTTTTCCTGGGCAGAAAGGATGAAGCGATCGATGTCGGTATGTGGCCAGTTGGCATCCCTGACCTCTGGAGGAGCTTTTTCAGTGACAGGAAGGAAGGCCCAGAATTGCTTCGCGGCTTCAAGGTCGAGTTGCTTCTGCTCGATTGAGCTTTCCGCGGATCTGCGAGGGTCTGGAGCACCCATGGCGACCCATTTCTCCAGTGCCTCTATTTGTTCGGGCTTGAGTTTTTTCTTTGGGGGCATTTTCAGATCCGCGTCCGAGTGCCGGACTGCCTGGATCAGGAGGCTCTTGCCGACCCGGCCGGGAATGACGGATGGACCAGAGTCTCCACCTTCCAGTAATCCTCCGCGGTAATCCAACCGGAGGCCACCTTTCAGCTTCTTGGAGTCAGCCGAGTGACATTCGTAGCAGTGCTGGACTAGCAGAGGGCGGATATGCTTTTCAAAATGGGATATATCCGGCGGGCTGGCAGCCTGTGCCATTGCAGAAAGCAACGCGGCGAAGAGAATCTGGCAGGGCGTTTTGATGGCGTTGTAACGAAGGAGGGGCACGTTCTTTTTCAGCAGGGAATGGTCTTTGAGATCACAACGATCCCCTGTGGCAGAGAATTATTCTGCCAATCAGGACATTCAGCGAGATTTAAATGCGTTTCACCTGCCGTGAACCACTTGGAGAATTACGTCGCTACTACTAGCGGAATGCGGCGTAAATCTGACGATTCCAGTCGATTCGATCGGGATTTCCGGGAGGACTCCCAGTTGAAGCCCGCGCGATTCCGCTGCTGTTTTCCCAGGCTCAATTATGAGGCTCGGGAGCCCGGGTTTCAAAGCGCATAAGCTCCTTGAGGAAGGTGAGCTCGATGTTGCCGGTCGGGCCGTTACGGTTCTTGGCGATAATGAGCTCGGCCTTTCCTTGACTGGCCTCGCGATCCTGATCGGACTCATCACCGTCGGTGGTGGGATCGTTATAGTATTCCTGGCGGTAGAGGAGGCCGATGAGGTCGGCGTCCTGCTCAAGGGAACCCGATTCCCGAAGGTCGGACATCCGCGGTGCCCCGCCGCGCTGCTCTGGTCCCCGGTTCAGTTGGGCCAGGACGATGACCGGAACATTCAGTTCCTTTGCAAGGGCCTTCAGGCCGGCCGATATTTCCGCGATTTCCCGTTCGCGCGAACCCTCGGCCTGGCGGGATTGCGAGCGCATGAGTTGCAGGTAGTCGACTGCGATCAGGCCGATGTCAGCGTCGCGCTTCTTGCGACGGGCCTTGGCCCGGACATCTCCGATGGGAATGGCAGGGGTGTCATCTATGAAGAGTGGTGCTGACTTGAGCTGTTTGGACGCATTCAGGATGTTGGAGAGTTCCTCCTTGGTCGGTTGGAGACCGGGGCGGAGGTTAGCCATGCTGTAGCGGGCCCGCGAGAAGAGGAGACGCTGCACGATCTGCTGCGCGCTCATCTCGCAGGAGAACACGAGAGTAGGGATCTGCTGGTCGATAGCCACGTGCTCGACGATGTTCATCATCAGGGAGGTTTTTCCCATCGAGGGTCGAGCCGCGATGATGAACATCTCCCCTGGTTTCAGGCCCTTGCTCATTTCATCGAGCTTGGTGTATTTGGTGGGCACGCCCTCGAGAGGGCGTTCATTGTGCATGAATTGCTGGAGGACTTCGATCACCCCCTCAATAAGATCTCCCACCTTGATCTCGCCCTGGACCTCGGAGTCTTCCTTGATCGCGAAGACCTTTGCCTCAACGGTATCCAGAAAGGCTTGAACGTCTTCCGGGTCATCATAGGCCTTGCTGATCGATTCGGTGCAGGAGGAAATCACCGAGCGGAGGATGTGCTTCGACTTGACGATGCCCAGGTGGTGCTCGAAGTGAGCGGCGGTGGGGGCGTAGGTATAGATGGTGGTTAGTTCGGCGGCTCCCCCCAGGTTCTCCAGGAGATTGCGGTCCTTGAGCAACTGCGTGAGGGAAACCAGTTCGATCGGTTGGCCATTGTCGTAGAGTTCGAGCAGGACCTTGTAGAGAGTGCCGTGGGCCGGGATGTAAAAGTGGCCGGGAGTGAGGTGTTCTTCAACAGCGGCCCCGATGTATTCGGTGGGCTCCTGCATCATGGAGCTGAGGATGCTCTTCTCCGGACCAGTAGCGTTGGGGAGCGCGCGGGCCGCTCCGTCATCCCCGGGTTGCACGACCTGCAGGCGGGGTGAATCCTGGTCATTCTTCTGGGAGGTCTCGATGGCCATGGGGGAGAAAGAACTGTTCCCCGCAGGATCGATCGAATCTAACCGGTCGCAACATTTAATTAGTACATCCTGAACAATGTGGATCACGGCTCGGCCGTGCCTTTGCCTCCTTAATTACAGGGGAGCGAGGTCCCCCGTCAGCCTCGGTGGGTGTGGAGAACCCGGGGGAGAACTGCGCTAATAGTTAGGCCCCGACGAGCAAGTCGCTTGAGGACTGCGAACCAAAGTGACCAAGCGATATCTCAACTGCCTCAGCAGCGCGAATCCGGACCCGTTTCGATGGCGCGATGCGACTGGTCAGGCGTCGCTTTCGGAAGGCGCGTTTTCCCCGGTCTCGATGGTTATGCTGAGCGTGGCGGTCACATCTGCATGGAGTTTGATTTCCACCTCGCTCTTGCCGGAACGCTTGAGGGGTTTGTCCAGTTTGATGGCCGTGCGCTCGATTTCGACACCTTTTTCCTCAAGAGCCTTGTGAATGTCCATGCTGGTGATGGACCCGAAAGCCTTACCGCCTTGTCCGGTTTCCAGGGTGAACTTGGGCCGTAGTCGGCTGATCTTGCCGGCGAGTTCCCGGGCATTTTCAAGTTCCTCGGCCTCGCGTTGTGCACGGTTGGCCTGCAGAGACTCCAGATTACGCAAATTACCCTTGGTGGCTTCGTAAGCCTTCCCGGTGGGAATGAGGTGGTTGCGGGCGTAGCCTGCCTTCACCTTGACGACATCGGCTTCGACGCCCAGTCCAGTGATCTTCTCGCGCAGAATGACTTTGGTAGTGGCCATGGGAGCTTGGGATGGTTCGGGATGGTCCGTCTTCACCGTGACGGACGGGGCGCCGGAGATAGTTGCGGGGACAGGCTCGGTCAAGGAGTTAATCGTTGCGCAGGCCTGTCTGTCAGGGTTTTCAGGGGAGTCGCCACTGCCCTTGAAGTCGATCGTAATCAGGCTTGGGCAACAGGACGTAGAGCGGATTCCGGCCGGGATCGATTCTGGCGATGAGGGTGCGGAGATGGGCTTCGGGCATGGTTGTGCAGCCCGAGGTGGGCTTGGCTCCGTTCCCCCGCCAGATATGGAAGAAAATGGCAGAGCCCGCTCCTGGAATCGGCTTCGGCAGGGCATTATGGGCAATGAAGAGCTTCAGGGAGTGAGGGTAATCCTCCTGCCGCATCTGGGCTCTTATTTCCCATTTTTCCCGCGGTTCGTGTTTGAGAACGAGGTGATGGTTATAATGCGGCGAGGACGGATTCTCGACCCAGAGGTCACGGGTGGTAATCTGGCGGTAGGGTAGTTTGGGATGTTTCTTGATGGACTTGTGGTAGCCCCAGGCTCCGCCGATCCGAAAAATTCCGGCGGGTGCCCGCCAATCGCCCTCGGCCTTCCGTGAGGCCTTGGATGGGAGAGGGTGGAGGCCTCGGCCCCAGGCCAGGCCCTTTTTTGCACAACGCCCCCCCCAGGGTCCCTCCACCTTGTGCCAGATGCCCATTCCGTTTTTCTCATAGAGATAGACTGTGAGGTGAGAGCTCTGCCAGGACTTGGTGATCCCTACCACGACCTGCGATGAGTCCCGGGGCAATTCAAAGGCAGGGGCAACGAGACTGAGCAGGAGATAGGCGCAGAAGAGGCGGGCCATGCGTGCAGTGTAAACTACCGGGTTGCCCGGATACAGCGTTCAGTCAGCCGCGCTCCTGGAGGAGAACCTTGAAGGCCTGCCCGGCCCCGTGAAGATCGGTAAGGAAGCGTTCGGCAGGTTGAGACGATTTCCCCAGAAACGAACTGCAGTATTCACGTTGGGTGACGAGGCGATGATCGTGGAGGCCGAGGTCTTTTCCCCAGCGGACGAGGTCGTCAAAATTGACGTCAGCGGTGAGATCCTGCCTCCCGGGAAGTCGATAGAGATTCGCGCCCGTGACACACTCATGATGGTAGTAGCCACGGATGGTTCCGGCGGGTTTGCGGTGATAAATTTCTTCGGGAGCCCCCCCGTAGTCTATGGTGAGCAGATGTCCTGTCTTCCAGTGGGGGAGCCAGTCTTCCATCCACTGACGGTAACTCGCGTGGACCTCAAGACATTGTCCGGGTGTCCACGGTTGCCTGAGGAGGGAGGAGTCGGGAAGGCGGCCTGCTGGCAGCCACTGTTCTTCTATCCCGGCTTCGCTCGCCTCAAGAACCAGTTCCTGCCAGTGGTTGTCTCCTTTTCGAAAAATGCGAACAGGAAAAGCGTCCACCAGTTCGTTGGAAAAGATGAAGGCCGCGCCACCGGTTGCTCGAAGCGCGCTTTTCATCGTGGTGTGGAATCGCACCGAACGCCCCAGTTGCCTTCGTAGAACGGATCGGATCCGTGGCGCTCTTTCCACCAAATGGTAGCGGGGCAGTTTCCTGAACTGCGGGAAGGGAGGCTTGAACTCGCGCCGGAGCGCAGTGGCAAGGTGTCCGGCGCCGGGACCTATCTCGATGATGTCCTGCAGGCCGGTGAGGTGAATGGTCCGCGCAATCGCTTTTGCCAGTATTCCCGCCAGCGTGGGGGTGGTGGCGAAATCGCCCCCGGTGCCGATGGTGCGGACATGACTGCTGTAGTAGCCGTGCTCATGGTCATAAAGACAGAGCTCCATGAACCGGTCGAAGCGGAGGTTGCCGGTAACCTCGAAGTGTGGTTGGAGCCAGGAATTCAGGATGAGGATTCAGGGTGCAGCGTTTAGATCGGTGGCAAGGTGCACGATGGTCGCATCCTGCGGGGGCGGAGGAGTGATCGTTTCGCGGAAGAGTCTGGCCAGGCAAGGGGGCAGAAGGCCGGCGCCTCCCTTTCCGGAATCAGAGTCACTTGCCATGGCTGGCTCGCGCCAGTTGATCACAGGCCTTGAGGTCGAGCTTGCCGGAGGCCAGGACGGGGATCTCGCTCACGGGAATGATGAACTTTGGACACCAGAGCGAGGGGATCCCCTCGTCCAGCAGTTTGTATCGCATGTCCATGACTTCCTGCTCGGGGGTCTCACCGGCCACGGCGGAGAGAAGGGCAATCACCTCGCCCTTCTTTTCGTCGGGCAGTCCCACTACTGCGATCTTCCGTTCTTCCTCGCCGTCGAGGCCGAGGATCTTGTTGAGGTGCGCCTCGATGACTTCATGGGGAACCATTTCTCCTGCGATCTTGGAAAAGCGGGACATGCGCCCCTCGATGTAGAGGAAGCCGTTCTCGTCGAGACGCCCCACGTCTCCGGTCTTGAACCATCCGTCGATGATGACCTCGTTGGTGAGGTCCTCGCGGTTCAGGTAACCGGGAAAGACATTGGCCCCACGAAGCCAGATGATGCCGCTTTCGTTAAGGGCACGCCGTTCGTCGGTGTCGGTATCCGTGATCCTGACCGCGATGCCCGGGAGGAAGGGCCCCACCGAGCCGAGTTTGCTGCCCGGGATGACGGGAGTCCGGTCATCGGGTGCTTCCGCGTCGGGGAGATTGACATTGGTGGCGGGGGAAGTCTCGGTCAAACCGTAGCCCTCGAAGGGGAGCAGGCCGAACTTCTTCTCAAATGAACGGGCAAGGTTGGTGGGAAGTTTTTCAGCTCCGGTCACCACGAGGTCGAGAGAGGCGAGCAGTTCCGGGTCGACGCGTCTCATGTAGCCCCGGAGGAAGGTGGGAGTGGCAAGTAGAAGATTGAGCTCGTGCTCATGGATGAGTTCAGCCAGTCGCTTGGTTTCCAGTGGACTGGGATAGGTGACGAGCTTGGCGCCCTCGATGATCGGGAACCAGAGGGTCACGGTGCAGCCAAAGGAGTGGAAGAGGGGGAGCGATCCCAGGATTCCCGCCTTGGGAGGAAGGGAGAGCCGGGTGCCGAACTGGCAGACGTTGGCGAGCACGTTGCGGTGGCTGAGGGGAACCCCTTTGGGTTCGCCCGAGGAACCGGAGGTGAAGAGAAGGATCGCCTCGTCGTCCCCACGGCTGCCCTTCTTCAATCCAAGCAGGCGGGTGAGCAGTGAGGTGGGGAGAATCCTGGAGAGGAGGAACCACTTTTTGATGCTCTTCCCGATGGTGGGCAGGATGCGCTCGATGAGCAGGAGATCGCGGTTGGGTGGCCACGGGAAGGTGGGCACCTTGCGGACAAAGGGATCAGCGGTGATAAACTTGTCGAGATCACCCTGCTTGATGGCGGACTGGACTGCGTCCTGGGAGGCAGTGAAGTTCAGGTTGACCGGGATCTTGTTGGCAAAGAGGACGGCGATATTGGCAAGAAGGCCCCCCTTGCCGGGGGGGAGGATGATTCCAACCCGCTTCTTGTCGGTGGCATCCCGGATTTCCTTGGACAGGGCGATGGCGGCGGGAAGGAGTTTTGAGTAGGGGAGGAAGCTGTCGTCGGAACCGTCGTGAATGCAGATCCCCCCGTGCTTCTTCAGGCCGGCCAGGAGATGTTCGGCCAGGGAGTCCTCAAGGAATTGTCGCGAACTGAATGCGGTTTCCGAGGCTCGCAGGAGGCTCTCCTGATAACCCGGCACGGTGATCTCTTCTCCGTCGAGGCGGTCGCCGAGGACGAAGATGGCGGACGGCAGTCGGGAGGGCGATTCAGTGGCGAGGCGGAGTTCGGCAGGAATCGAAACGGCCACCGGAAGGGTGGGGAGATTCAGGGCGCAAAGGAAGGCAAGGTGCCCGGGGGTGATATGGCAGGCGGTGCCATGGCGAGCGGCTGCATCGCCCGGGATGAAAACCAGAAGGGCGCCGTCCTCAAGTTTGGGTTGCAGGGCCTCGCCAACGGCAGTGGGGTCAGGATCCTCCTGCGAGAAGGTGACAGCCCGCACATCCTCGCGGGCGAGATAATCCTGCGTTTCGGTTTCAACCATGGCTCCTTCCTCGATCAGCCAGGTGACGGGGCGGACGCCGAGGCGGGAAGCCAGATTGAGAAGTTCACGGTGTGGCAGACGGCCCGGAACGAGCAGGACGCCGTCTGCCGGGAGGTTCTCAAAGCCGAGGAAAGTGACGGAAGCCGAGGACATGAAGACAAGGACGACGCTGGCATTGGGGATGCCATATTGAAAGCATGAACGGTTAAGGTCTGGGGACTTACTCACAGCTGCCCCGGGGAAAGTTCTTCACAGGCCGGGGAGGCGTTGTTAGACCCCGCCGCAATGAGCAGCACCCCATCGCCTGAGGCCCGGGCCCGCTATTGGCGGAAGAACCTGAGCTGGCTGGGAGGATTGCTGACCGTCTGGTTCATCGTCTCCTACGGATGCGGGATCCTTTTTGTGGACCAGCTCGATAAGATCCGAATTCCCGGGACCGGCTTCAAGCTGGGCTTCTGGTTTTCGCAGCAGGGAAGCATCTACGTGTTCCTTGTCCTGATCGCGGTGTACGTGTTCGTGATGAACAGGTTGGACCGGGAGTTGCTGGGTGCAGAGGGAGACGATTTGTAAAGCGATGCTGAACTCACTTATTCTTGCCCAGATGGACCCGGTCCAGTCCTGGACCCTTGGAATCGCGTTGGTCACCTTCGCGATCTACATCGGAATCGCAATCTGGGCGAAAGCCAAGTCAACCGGGGAATTCTATGTCGCCGGCAAGGGGGTGCCGAGCGTCGCGAACGGGATGGCGACCGCAGCGGACTGGATGAGCGCGGCCTCCTTTATCTCGATGGCGGGTTTGATTTCCTTCATGGGGCGTGATGGCTCGATGTATCTCATGGGTTGGACCGGGGGCTACGTGCTCCTCGCGCTCCTCCTCGCCCCCTACCTTCGCCGTTTCGGTAAGTTCACTGTTCCGGACTTCATTGGCGATCGCTATTATTCGAACACCGCTCGGATCGTGGCGGTGGCATGCGCGGTCTTCGTGTCGTTCACCTACGTCTGCGGACAGATGCAGGGCGTTGGGATCGTCTTTTCCCGTTTCCTGAAAGTTGACAAGGAAGCCGGGGTGTTGATCGGAATGGGACTCGTGTTTTTCTATGCGGTGATGGGGGGGATGAAGGGAATCACCTACACCCAGGTAGCGCAGTACTGTGTCCTGATCTTTGCCTTTACGGTGCCGGCCATTTTCATCGCGATCCAGATGACTGGAAATTTCATTCCGCAAATAGGCTTCGGTGGGGAGCATCTGGCCAGCGGCGAGTACGTGCTGGACCGGCTCGACGGAGTGAGCGCGGAGTTTGGATTCGGTGCCTATACCGAGGGAGTGAAAGGGAAGCT
>JAAZXD010000079.1 GCA_014240355.1 Roseibacillus sp.
CGTTGCCCATCACCTTGCCGGAGAGGATGACCCTGGTTCCGGGGGCCGGGTTTTGACGAGCTTCCGTGATGGTAACTGCATCCTCCGGGGGTTCGGTGAGAAGAACCGCGGAGAGGGCATGCGGAGCGGAGTCGTCCGGACTCTTGTCCTTGTCTGCACCCCTGTTGCTGCTGTCGCAGGATATCAGGGCGAGGGAGAGTGGGATGGTGAGGAGGAGGGAATGGGAATTGATGGTCATGTCGCTTTGGGTGAATTGGGAGGTTTTGTTGGAACTGCCTAGAGAGGCAGCGGTTGGTTGAGGAGCCAGGCGATGATCAGGATCTGGGGAGAGGCCAGCAGGGGAAGGGCGAGGGCGAGCTTCCAGGACCTGGTAGTCTCGCGGAGGGCCAGGACTTCGGTGTAATCGGTGGCTGCGCCCGCCATGAGAAAGGCGAAGCCGTTCCCGGGGGCCCCTGCCCTGGTGAGAAGATCGGCGGCCAGGGGGCTGGAGCCTTCGGAGCAGACCTCAATGACAGTGGCGGCGAGGAAGGTGAGAGCGAGTCCGGCCACCGTAGGACCAAACCACTGGGCAAAAGTCGAGGGATCAAAGATGGCCCGGAGGACTGCGACGAGAACGACGCCCAGAAGGATCCAGCGTACGATCATGCGGGATTCCGCCAGGGCCCGCCTGGTGTGATCCCGGAAGAAGGCGCGGTCAAAAGTGGCCGCTGCGTAACGATGCCTGGCAGTCGGCCAGAACTGAAAGTCGGGGGGCAGATCCTTTTGGTGGGGGTTGGGAGCAAGGGCGCCGATCCGCACAAGAAACTCGGTGATGAGCCCGGTGGTTATGCCGATCACGGCGGAAAGGGCGATGATGGTGAGCGTCCACGGGAGGCCGATGAGGGCAATGAGAATGAGAGTGGTGGAAAGGGAGTTCCAGGGGCTGGCGATGAGGAAGGCGAAGACCTGGCCGAGAGAGGCACCCCGTTCATAGAGTTTCATGCCCACCATCAGGATGCCGTGGTTGCAGAGGTCGAGGAGGAGTCCGGCCCCGCAGGCGCGGAGGATGCCGGAGAATCGTCCGCCCGGCCCGAGGATGGCGGTGATGAACTCGCGCGGGATCATCCCGATCAGGCCCATCGCGCCGACGCCGAAGAGGATGCCCCACCACATCCTGTTCGTCATTTCGAAGGCGCCGTGGGTGAAGTCACCAAGGCGGGAGCCGGCGAGGGAGCGGTGGAAGAACAACTGAGCAAGGTAGGCTCCAGCGACCACCACCAGGCAGGTCCAGAAGAGCCAGTCGATCTTCCGCCCGGGGGCGCAGCAGGGGGACTGGTCCGGTTGTTCGGGTTCGGATTTGGAGCAGCAGGAGGCCATGGGGATGAGGGTCAGGAGGAGCGGAGAGCAACGGGCAGGGAGGGCTTGAGACACCGCAGCGCGGGGGGGAGCGTGCCGAGCGTTCCAAGGCCCACCCCGGTGGCGAGCCCGGCGAGAATGATGGCGGGAGTGAGTTCGATGGTGAAGGTGCCCAGCGAGAAGGGGATGCTGCGGCCATCCAGGAGAACCAGCGCCAGGGTGAAGGCGATCAGGGAGCCGCTGAGGGTGGCGAGGAGAGACTCCTGGATGAAGGAGAGAAGGAGGGCGCGCCGGGTGTAGCCGAGGCATTGCAGGGTGGCCATCTCGCGGATGCGTGAGGCGAAGGCGGCGTAGAGGGTATTGAGTCCTCCAAAGAGGGCGCCCGCCCCGACGAGAGCGGTGGTGATCCAGATCATGGCCCGGATGGGAGCGTAAAAGACGCTCAGTTTCTCGTAGTAGAGATCCTCCCGGATGGCAGAGAGTTCGAGATCGTTCCGCTGGAGGGTGAAGACGTGGACATCGTCGAATTCGGCGTCGTCGAGGCGAAGATAGATGGCGGACAGCGTGTCGCGCTGGGTGAGGGTGGAAAGGTCGTTGCGGTCGAACCAGGCTTCCGATTCGAGGACGGTCCCGGAGGCCTCGAAGACACCGGAGATCGTGAATGCAGTCCGGCCGAAGGAGAGGCGTTTGCCGGGGGCAAGATCGTGGGACGGAACTCCGAAGCGCCGGTGCAGAAGACGCCCCACCATCACCTCTCCGGGTCGTGGAAACGAGCCTTCAAGAAGACGCACGCGGTTGTGGACCAGGAGAGCCTTTTCAGTGACGCCACGGAGGAGGGAAGGCTGCTCCTGCCCCCCGGCGAGTTTGAGGGGTGCCATGTAGACAATCTCGCCGGAGGCAGCGGTGCTGCCGAGAGGACGAGCCAGGCCGGGGACGGCGGTGGCGGCGGCGGCTTCCGCATCGAGATGGACTTCAGAGCGTTCCACGCTCTCCTCGCTGCCCGCTCCCACCAGAATCACGTTCGTACTCGACCCGGAAGTCTGCAGCACCTCTTCCATGCCATGATTGAGGGCGATGGCCGCAATCACGAGGAGGACCACCAACGCGCTGCCGGCCACCGTCTGGAAGAGGCGGCCAGGGTCGCGGAAGAGATTCCGGATGGCGTAGGTGATGGGGAGCATGGGGAGAAGCCAGTCAGGGCTGGAGTTTCAGGGGTCAGGCAGTGTTGAGGGATTCGACGAGGGGTTGGCGGGAGGCGCGCCAGGCGGGGTAGAGAGAGGCGCCCAGGCCGAGGACAAATGCGACCAGGAGACCCTTGAGGAGGACAGCCGGGCTCGGAGTGATGGCGAGGGTGAGACCCTCATTGCCCAGGGTGTAGGATTGCCAATGCAGGAAGAGGAAGGCGGAGACTACTCCCAGGGCGCCACCCATGAGTCCGAGGAGCAGACCCTCGGTGGCGACAAGGCTGGCGATGCGGAACCGGGAAAACCCGAGGGCCTGCAGGACGGCGGTTTCCCTGACGCGGCCGCGCACGATGAGCAGGACGGCATTGGCAACCAGTCCCAGGACGGCGGCCACCGCTCCCAGTCCGAGCCAGTGGGTGAAGCCGATGAGTTCGATCATCTGCTTGGCGGTCTCGGCAAAGAAGGCCTTCTCCGGACGGGTGGCCGTGGGCTGTGAGTCGGCCTGGAAGGTGGCATCAATTTTCCGGGCCACCGGGTCGAGAAGATCGGCGGAATCGACCTTGACGTTGAATTGGGTGACGGTTCCCAGTCCCACGTTGGAGGCCTGCTGAAGGAAGGGCAGGTGGACATAGGCGACGTTGTTGTCCTGACTCTCTTCCGACTGGATGATGCCGGCGACGTGGACGTTGATGCCAACCGCCTCAAAACTGTCGCCGGTCCTGAGTCCGCGGCGTTGGGCGAAGGTCTGTCCCACGAGTGCGGCGTCCGAGCGTCTGGCCCAGTTCTCGAAGGAACCAGCGACCATGCTCAGATCGGGGTTGTACCTGCGCAGGGTTTCGACGGGGACTCCGCGGAAGGTGATGACATCGAGGCTGGCCCCGCAGTTGTTGACTGCGATCTGGATGGGAATGACTTCGCGCACGCCCTCGATCTTTTCGATGGTGGGGAGGTAGTGTTCCGGGAGGCGGGAGGTTGCGGGACAGAAGCGGTTTTCCCGGTAGACGACCAGCGTGGTGTCGTCGGCCCCGGCCCTGGTGACCCGGGCCAGGGAATACTGCATGGTTTCCACCGCGGTGAACAGAAACATGCCGGCTGCCACCCCTGCCATGGTGAGGAAGGAACGCAGGCGGTGGCGGAAGATGTTCTTGAGAGCGAGGGAGAGCATGGGACCGGGATTCTGTTTATCTGTGTGCCGGTTCGGGAGTGACGAGTTGACCCTTGTCAAGGTGGAGGGTGCGGTCCGCCACCGCGGCGGCCCTGGGATCGTGAGTGACCATCACGATGGTCTTGCCGTGATCACGGGAAAGGGAACGGAGGAGGTCGAGCACGGAGCCCGCGGATTCTCCGTCCAGATCTCCCGTGGGTTCATCGGCCACGAGGAGTCCGGGATCGTGCACGATGGCCCGGGCGATGGCGACACGTTGTTCCTGGCCACCGGAGAGTTCGGCCGGCCGGTGGTGGGACCGGTCGGAGAGGCCCACGAGTTCAAGGGCGGTTTCCACCCGGGTCCGGCGCTGGACGCGGCTGAGGGATTGCAGAAGCAGGGGAAGTTCGACGTTCTCGTAAGCGGAGAGGATCGGGACGAGGTGGTAGAGCTGGAAAATATAGCCCACCTGCAGGGAACGCCACCTCGTGAGTTCGGCACGGGAAAGGGCCCCCAGGTCCTGTGCGTCGATGATGAGTTCCCCGCTGCTGGGAGTGTCAATGCCGGCGATGAGATTGAGCAGGGTGGTCTTCCCGGAACCGGATGGTCCCATGAGGGCGAGAAACTCGCCCCGGGAAACGTCGAGGCTCAGGTTCTCCAGGGGCGTGATGAGGTTGGAGCCCTTGCGGAAGGACTTGGTCAGATTACGGATCTGGATGAGGGAGGTGGACACGTGAAAACGGGGGTGTTGATCGAGCTTGGCCCTCAGGAGGGATTGGTGATTCTGACACGCTGGTTTTCCTCCAGGTCCCCGAAGGGCGGCAGGATAACCTGATCGCCGGGGCGAAGGCCGTCGATGATCCGGAGGTGTTGCTCGCGCTTTTCGGAACCCACCTTGAGAGTCCGAAGCCGCGCGCGGCCGTCCTCGACGATCCAGCCCCGGGCCGAGCTCTGCGAACGATCGAAGAGGGCTTCCTCCGGCGCGAAGATGGCGAGGCGCGGTCCGCCACTGGAGGGGCCGGTTTCAGAATCGGCATTTCCACCCGGGTAGAACTCGGCGCGTACCAGCATCTGAGGACGCAGGCGGACGTCGGGCTCGTGAAGGCGGACCTTGGTCTGGAGAGTGTTGCGCTGCAGGTCGGCCTCGCCCACGATGCGGGTTACTTCTCCCCTGAACCTGACGTCGGGGAGGAGGTCGGTGGTGAGAGTGACCGGCTGCCCGACCTGCAGAGAGGCGGCTTCCGTGAGAGGGACATCGATACGGGCCTGCAACTTCCCGGGTTCGTAGAGCTCAACGATGAGGGCGCTGGAGGGATCGTCGCTCTCCAGCATTCGTTTTTTTCCCGGTGCGGCGTGGAGATGGAGAACAATGCCATCGACGGGAGCCTTGATCACGGTCCGCTCAAGGGCGAGTTGTCTGCGGGCGAGTTCGGTCTGAGCGGCCCTGATTCTTGCATTCACCGTGATCCGTTCGAGATCCACCTTGTTGATCTTGGCGAGCGCACCGGCAAGGTTTGCGGTAGTTTCGTCGATGACCGCCTTCTGGGCGTCAACCTTGAGCTGTGCCTGACGGACCTCCTGGGCGGATACGGATCCCGGCGGGATCGAGGCCAGGCGGGTGGCTGTGTCGAGCAGTTCGGCGTGCAGGGCCTTTTCGGATTTGATCCGTTGCTGCACGGCGTGCATCTCGGCATTGAGAACCGGGAGCTGGGCGCAGTGGGCGACCTGGGTGGCGTCGAGAGTGGCAATGGCGTGGGTGGCTTCCTGAACGTCTAGTTTGGCGTCATCATCGATCAGGGTGGCAAGAACGTCGTTCTTCTTGACGCTTTGGCCCTCCAGGACCAGCACCTCCCTGATCACTCCGCTGACGAGGGTGGGGACATTGATGATGTAGGGGTCCGGTTCGACCCATCCGGAGGATTGGAAGAGGAGTTTGCCCTGGCCGGATGGAGCCGGAAGGGAGGAATCGGAACCCGGCACCTCGTTCTTTCCGGCAGCGATGCGGAGCGCAATGACGGGGGCGGTGCGCACTTCGGTGACGGGAAGGAGCCGTGAACCGAACATCAGCCCGAAGATCGCCATGAAGGCGAGGAGCAGGCCGATGGGAAGGAGAGCGGCGGGCAGCCGTCTCCCGCCGGAAGGAGGCGATTTCGGATTGGGATCCTGAAGGGAGGTGAGTTTCTCGAGAGTCATGGAATGGTCCTGTGGTTGGAGACTGGGGGAGACCGGGGTTCTATCGGTCAATGCGCGGGCGCAGTGCTGCCGGGAGCAGCAGCACATCGGGGTCACGACAGCAGCGCTGTCGGCCGCGCGGGTCTCAAAGTCTCAGGACCTGGATCTGCAGGAGGACCGGAAACGGTTCCAAGGGCGGAGAGCCACGGATGGAACCGTGGAGAGAAGCGCGGGAAAGGTCCGGGCGCAGATCGTCCTGGAAACCGGCCCGGAGCACCGGAGGGGCTTCCTCAACGCGTTTGGCCCGGGAACTGTCGGCAGACCAGTTGAAGTCGCCGGGATTGAGGGAAATAATGATCACGCAGTCCCGGCAGGGTTCGCTCCTGGCAGCGGTCTCGGCCGGACAGCAACCGCACTCCTGAGCCTGGGCGGTCGGTTGATCCGGGCAGCAGGCACCATTGTTGAGAATGACCTGCTGGTCGCACGCGCAAAAGGCGAAGGCAGGAATCCGCAGCGCGATGAGAAGGATCATCGCGATGGCAAATCCGGAACCTGATACTCTGCGGAGCATGGCGGGAACCATACCACGGTTTGGAGAGGGGTCAATTCATACCCTGTCGTCCCCGTCAACCAGAGGAATTGATGGTCCGTCACCCCTGATACGAGGTTCTTTCCAGGGCGTTGATGCGCCGGGCTTACAGACTTGCGGGGGGAGTCGGGCGACTGTTAGTCTTCATGATGGCCATCCCTTTCAGTCTCCTCCGACGCATCGTCCTCGCGGGGTGCTGTCCGGGGACCCCGGCGCCGGGGTCGTTGGGTAAAGTTTCGGGCCACCGGGGCAGATCGTCGGGAGAAGGTCTCTCGATTTCGATGGAGACAACATCGCCGGGCCACTGTCCGAGGCTGGCTGGGAGTGGTGATACGGAGGGAAAGAGGTGATGCCCGGACCGATGACGGAGTTCCCCGCGGCAAGGGCAGCACCCTGCTGGGTGGTGGCCCTGCTCCTCTGCTCCTGTTCCGAGAAGGATGAGAGCGATCGCGTGGCCCGGGAGCCGGACGATCCGCCCAGGCTCATCAGTGAGGAGGGACGGAGTTACATATGGGATGCCGAGCATCGTGCCAATCTCCTGAAGGAAATTGGGTTTTCCCAGATTGCAGAAGCCTTGCAGTCACGGAACCGCCAGAAGTTGGTTGATATCCTTGCTCCCGGGTTCAAGGGACTGCATCCAGCTGCCGGAAAAGGCCAATCCTTCCAAGCTGGTATCCTTGCGGTGCGCGAAGAGGTTGGCAGCAGTCAATCGCGGCGTGTCGAGCGGGAGGGGATTACCGACTGGATCCTGGGAAGGTTGGCTGAACTCGATCAGAGCGGGCGCGCCGATCTCACCTTGCGGACTCATGTCATCACGCTCTCTCCGGAGGAGCGGGACAACCCCGGGGGACCCTGGTCCGGGACTGGAAAGATCGAGGTGTTCGCGGAGGGTCCGGCAGGATCACGGGGAGAGCTCACCCTCTTTTTTCAGTTCGGAGTCTCGGCCTTGAACGAGGAGCGGCTGGCGACCCCGGGGTGGCTTGTCTCCATGCATGTGACACGTGCGGTGCTTGGGCATGCCAGGGAGCCTCTCATGACCGAAGTAGCTGCCGGGCGCGGAATCAACAATGCTCTCTTCTGGGATAACTGGAAGGAGCCCCGTAACCGGAGGGTGATGAACACGGGCGGAGTTTACCTTTGTGATTTCAACAACGATGGGCGCCATGACCTCTTCGTGACCGATATGCGGGGTTCACGTTTTTTCGTCGGCCAGCCGCGGGGATTGTTTCGGGAAGGGACGCAGGCCCTGGGCATACGTGGTCACCTGGGAGGGGGCTTTGCGGCTTTTGTCGATCTGGATGGCGACGGCTGGGAGGATCTCATCCACGGCATTGCCCACCATCCGGATGGCTACCGCCTCTACCGTAATCTGAACGGTCGCTTTTTTCAGGACATCACGGAGCGCAGTAACCTGACCTCCTTTCTGATCGGGATGTCGCGGGAAGAATTCAAGACCAGCACCCGGGAGCAGGTTCTGGAAAAAACTCAGGTGAAACCCACCGGGATTTCGCTGGCAGATTACGACCTCGATGGAAAGGTCGACCTCTATGTCACCCGGGGAGCAGGAGGCGGGTTCAAATCGGGATCCTGGATTGACGGCAAGGCAGGCAAGCTGGCCAACAACCAGTTGCTGCGCAATGTCGGGGGCTGGCAATTTGAGGATGCGACCAATGGGGCGCCTCTCGATGGCGGTCAGCGTTCGACCAGCAACGCAGTTTGGTTCCATGCAAACGATGACCTGAGGCCGGACCTTTATGTAATCGACGAGTTTGGAGATGGAATCCTGCTGCTCAATGGTCCGAATGGACAATTCCAGGGGAAGGAACTGAACGAGGCGCCAACCGATTTTGGTTCAATGGGAATGACAGCGGGAGACATCAACAACGATGGCTACTCCGATCTTTATATCGGGGAAATGTATTCCAAGGCCGGGCAGCGGGTCATGGGCAATATTCCCCCGGGAGAATATGACAGGCAGGTGGTCCGGAAACTCGAACGACTGGTTGATGGGAGCCAGCTCTACCTCGGGCAGGAAGGAGAACGATTCTCCCCGGTTGGAACCGTGATGGGAGTAAACGCGGTTGGATGGGCCTGGGGACCGTGCCTGGCGGACTTCAACAATGACGGCTGGCTGGACCTCTATGCGACCGCAGGATTCATCAGCCAGGAACGGGGCAAGCCCGATGGCTGAAGTTGTCTCTGGCAGGTTGTCGTGTCACAACCATTTAACCGCTCAGCTACTGCCAGTTGTCCTGGCGCTCCCGATCCTTCATTGGGAGAATTCTGGGTGGAGGATCCCTTCAGGATCAACTGGGAGAATAATCTGAGCAGCTATGAGAGGAACCGGGCTTTTCTCAGTATGGAAGGAGAGAGCTTCCTTGAGATCAGTCACCTGACCGGCGCAGACAGCGATGGAGATGCCCGGGCCTGTGTCGCCGCTGATCTTGAGGGAGATGGGCGGCAGGAACTGATGGTGCGCCAGACGGGAGGAGGTGCGGTCCTTATATTCGAGAACCGTTTTCCAGCAGGAAACTGGGTTGCAGTTCGTTTGCGCGGGACGACCAGCAACCGGCATGGGATCGGCGCCCGCCTGGTTGCGGAGGCAGGGGGCCGCCTGATCGTGCGACATCAATTCCCGGTGAATTCCTACCGCTCCCAGGCCAGTAACTCCATTCACTTTGGCCTGGGTTCGGCCAAGCAAGTGGATCGGCTCACGATCCGCTGGCCTTCAGGGAAAATCCAGGTGCTCGAGAATCTCGAGACCCAAAAACTACATTACATTAGTGAAAGTTCATGAATTGCTGAGAACTGCATGAGTTACATTTTCTGTTGACTGGGTTCGAGAAATTGGTGAAATGAGTCATCCGTCACATCTGGGCAACAAGCCCAGAGGATGCATCATGAAAACGCACAGACATTTCCTTCCCCTGGCACTTCTTGCCAGCACGGTCCTTCCGGGATCCTCGGCGCTCATCCATCGCTGGAGCTTCAACGAAGCTGCGGGCTCAGCTGCCGATGGGTCCGCCTTTGTGGATTCTGTCGGAGGGGCAACTGGATTCGTCCGGGGTGACGGCGCCAACTTCACCGGGACGGGACTTGATCTTCCCGGGGGGGACTCATTCAACGGGCGGGCAGCCTACGGCGACCTCCCCAATAACCTGCTCTCGGTCCATTCCACCGTGACTCTTGAAGGTTGGGTCTCGGTTGACTCAAGTGGTGGTGGAGGCTGGACGCGGATTTTCGATATTGGCAGTACTCAGGGAGACCCGGCGGCTGGTGAGATCACAGGTCCCGGGAATACCAACGGCGGCGGTACGGACGGACGCGATTACCTCATGCTGTCGGCTTCCCGTGGAGGGAACTACAACCAGCAACGGATTGAATGGCGTAATGAGGATCCGGGCGGCGGTGGGGTCACGACCCTGGACTCGAATTTGAATACCACCTTTGGTGAGATCTTTCACTTTGCCGTTTCGGTAGAAGGTGACGGAACCCAGAGCATCATCAATTACTGGCGCAATGGTGAGCACGTGACTGTTGACGGAGTTGCCCCCCGGACTCTGGGGGACATCAATGATGTCAACACCTGGCTCGGTCGCTCGACCTGGATCAATGATGGCACCCTCGACGGGACCTTCGAGGAGTTCCGCATCTGGGATAACGCGGCGGATCAGTCCTTTGTCGATGCGAGCATCGCACTGGGAGCGGATAGTGTGATCCCGGAGCCAGCCGTTTTCAGTCTGCTGGGTCTTACCGGTTTCGCATTTCTCCTTCGGAGGCGCCGCTCGCAGTAGAGGGAGGCAGCAGTTTTTTCCTTTCAGCACCCGCCCGGATGTTCCGTGGCGGGTGTTGCCCTTTTTACAGCCATGGTTGCCACCCTGCTGACAGGGTGGCAGGTTCCACTCCACGAGAGCAATGAATCCGATTTCCCACCTGCTTGCTGGTGCAGCGATACCCCTGGTGCTCGTGGTGGCGGGTTGCGACAAACCGGCAGGGACATCTGCCGGCCGGGATCCTGACCGCGGTGGGGTGGCCCCGGCACCAGGGACCGTCGAATCCCGACCTCTCCCGGTCCGTGCGGTCCGGGCCGAGGGGGAGGCCCTCTTTGAGGCGCTCCCGGCCGGGCGGACGGGAATTGACTACGGCATGCATTGGGATGACCCGGCCAGCGTCCTCAAGGAGTTCATCTTCCTCAATCCCTCCGGGGGGATCTGCGCGGGTGACTATGATGGCGACGGGTTGCCGGATCCATGGGAAAACCGCAACAACCTCGATCCGAACG
>JAAZXD010000007.1 GCA_014240355.1 Roseibacillus sp.
AGGCAGAAACAAGGCCTTCTCGATTTCAACTTCCTTACCTTCGACTTGCCGACTCTTTTCCATGCCCCATCCCATCCTTGATTCCTCCTCGGCGGATATTTTCACCATCCGGACCACCGCCTCCGGTCCCACGGGGGCACTTCCCTTCACCGGATCATTCCTGCAGGACTCTCCAAGCGGGGATGTTTTCGGTTGGACGCAGGACGCCGGAATGGGATGGGACCCCTCCGAGCTGGGCAGTCCCGAATTCCTCATGCTCTCTACCTCGGGAGGCATCCGCAATCCCGACGGCACCCCCGTCGCACTCGGCCTGCATACCGGGCACTGGGAAGTGTCCCTGCTCATGGAAGAGGCTGCAGGTGTCTTCAAGGCCAACGGCGCAGTCCCCTTCGCGGTCTTCTGCAGCGATCCCTGCGACGGTCGCTCGCAGGGCACCACCGGCATGTTCGATTCCCTTGCCTATCGCAATGACGCCGCGACTGTTCTGCGGCGCCTCACCCGCTCGCTGCCCACCGCCAGGGGCATGATGGGAGTGGCAACCTGCGACAAGGGCCTGCCCGCCATGATGATGGCCCTGGCTGGAAATGGCCATCTGCCCGGAATCCTCGTCCCCGGCGGGGTGACCCTGCTCTCCGAGGAGGGAGAAGACCTTGCCAAGGTGCAGTCGGTGGGCGCTCGTTTCGCACACAGCGAAATCGATCTCCAGACGGCCTCCGAGACCGCCTGCCGGTCGTGCGGGTCACCGGGCGGAGGCTGCCAGTTCCTGGGAACGGCCGCCACCACCCAGGTGGTGGCTGAAGCGCTGGGCATGACCCTGCCCCACGCCGCTCTCGCACCCAGCGGATCGAACGCCTGGCGCGACATGGCCCGCCGCTCTGCCCTCGCTCTGATGGAGATGACCCGCAACGGGATTCCGCTGTCCTCCATCCTGACCGAGGCCTCCCTCCACAACGCCCTCGTCCTGCACGCCGCCTTCGGTGGATCGACCAACCTCATCCTCCACATTCCCGCCATTGCTCATGCCGCAGGCTTGCCCAGGCCCAACGTGGACGACTGGCAACGCATCAACCGGAAAGTACCGCGCCTTGTGGACGCCCTGCCCAACGGTCCCCACGGCTACGCCACCGTGCAGGTGTTCCTCGCCGGGGGAGTCCCCGAGGTCATGCTCCACCTCCGCGATCACGGACTGCTCGAACTCGATGCGCCCACCGTGTCGGGGCAGACCATCGGAGAGAACCTGGCCTGGTGGGAACAGTCTGAACGCCGCCGCCTCTTCCGGGACAAGCTGACCGCTCTCGACGGAATCGATCCCCACGATGTCATCCGGCCCCCGGAGGATGCCTTTCCCAGCACGGTCACCTTCATCCAGGGCAACCTCGTTCCCGATGGAGCAGTGGTGAAGAGCACCGCCATCGATCCCGATCTGCTGGACGACGAGGGGATCTTTCTCCACGAGGGCCCGGCCCGCGTCTTCGTCTCCGAGGAAGCCGCCATCGCGGCCTTGAAATCAACGGGTGATGACCGGGTGCAGGAGGGCGAAGTGCTCGTCCTCGCCGGACTGGGTCCCCTCGGGGCCGGCATGCCGGAGACCTACCAGGTCACCTCCACCCTCCGTTATGCCTCGGTGGGCAAAAACCTGGCCGTCCTCACCGATGCCCGCTTCTCCGGGGTTTCCACCGGTCCCTGCCTCGGACATGCCTCGCCGGAGGCCCTCGCCGGAGGTCCCTTGGGCAAGCTCCGCGATGGAGATCCCATCCGGATTCACATCGACACCCGGAAGCTGGTGGGCACCGCTGAATTTGTCGGCGACCTCGAGAAATTCCTCGACCGACCCATTCATCCCGACCTCGCCCCCGATCCGCGTCTTCCCGATGACACGAGACTCTGGGCCGCTCTCCAGAACGCCTCGGGCGGTTCCTGGGGCGGCTGCGTCTATGACGTGGACGAGATCATCAAGCGCCTCTAAGCGACAACCCGGACAGACGGCAGCCCGGGCAATCATTTGCCATCGGTCCCGGCAGGCCGATAGAACCAACTGGGAAAGGGCGCACCCTTCCGACCATCGATCCTGCGGTGATGGAACTGCCGTCCCCGGTCCTCCAGCAGCGGAATGGACATCCCTGCCGTCGCCGCCAACTGGGCAAAGAGACGCTTGTTCATCTCCTCCACCTCCACGGCCGTCACATCCCCGGGAATGAGCACGAAGCCACCCAGGAGGCCGACAAAAACCATGGAAATCCTGTAAGTTGAACGCATATCCGGACCAAATCCTCACTTCTTTGCCCACACCTTCCACCCTTTCTCGATCCTCTCCTTGTCGGGCTTCCCGTTACTCACCGTCAGCAGGTAGGACTCTACGATTTGCTCTCCCGGCTTGATTTCCCAGGCCTTCTCCTGGGCCGGAACTACATTAAAGAAAATCGCACCATTGTGGCTGCTGGGCGGCCAGGTCCGCAGGCGCTGGGGAAAATCACGATTCCCGGGATGCATCATCACGGTCAGGGTGACCGGACCCTTGCTGGTTGCACCCCACATCGCCACCCACCTGGCCCGGGTGGCGTGACTGTTGGTGCGATCCAGTCCCTCCGAGGTGAGATAGTCGCTGTTGGTCTTGTCCCAGTGGTGAGGAGCACGGTAGGCGAGTCCTCCCCCGTAGCGATAGGCCGGAAGGACCAGGCTCTCGCTGCTCACGTTGGTCTGCTTGATACGGTATCCCACCCGGTTCTCGCCATTCACGAACTCCGCCCTGATCCCAAACTGCTCCTTCAGGACAACTGTCTCCTTCCGGTCCGACCCCTTGTAGGCCACCTGCTCCTGCTCCACGACAAAACCAACCGACGGGTCCCTCTCCGAGCCCTTGTGCAATTCGATCGTCTTGGCGTAACGCACCCGCCCCGTCCTGCCCCGCAGGTTCCAGAAATCAGGCGTGTCCTTCCCATGCTTGGTCTTCACCCAGGCATGCCAGAGCCCAAGGTGGTGATAATGATCGGCAGGATGAATCCCGGTCACCGGTTCCCCATTCGGGGCGCAGAGAGGATGGATGAATCCACTCCGTTTGTAGATGGGATCCGCCTTCTCGGGCGGCGGCACCTCCGCCTTGTGATAGGTCAACACCGGCACCTCCCCCCGCGTGATCGTGATGGCCTTCTCGGTCTCGGTCACCTGCAACTCCCCCGCTGCGAAGAGCGGGCCGATCAGGAAAAAGACAAGGATGGAGAGCAGGACATACCGGACCTTCATGATCCCCTACCGAAACCAATTCCTCTCCCTTCGTCAATCATGCTGCATCCCCATGGTCATCTCTCCGGTCCACATCCCTCCCGGACAACTCATTTCGCTGAACCGACCTCTGCCTGATCCATGCCTCCAGACCACGGAAATGCGGCTTGATCCTGATCAGGGGCGGACCTAGCGTCGACAAAGCTGCCCGGAGTTATCCGAAGCAGACTGGATCGAAGACACGGGGTCATAGCTCAGTTGGTAGAGCGCGTCGTTCGCAATGACGAGGTCAGGGGTTCGACTCCCCTTGGCTCCAGTCTTCCTCCAGCCCATCAGTGGAAGAGCCCCCTGGACCCGACCAAGTCAGGAACGAGGCGGGAGCGCTCAGCTCCCTCGCCGGGCAACCGGCCCTCCGCCATTGCCTCCCTCTCCGAAGGCATTACCATCTCCCCCCCATGGAGATCCTGATCGTGTCCCCGGCCGCCTCCGTGCCGAACGGGAACTCGCACACCGCCAAGTGGTGGGTCTCCGAGCTCTCGATCCTCGGGCACAAGGTGCGGATTTCTGCGGGTGCGGACGATGGTCCCGCCGATCTCCTCATCGCCCTCCACGCCGAGAAGAGCCACGAGGCCCTGATCCGCTTTCACACGAACCACGAGGAAGCCAGCACCGTCGTTGCGCTCACTGGAACCGACCTGTATCCGGAGCTCTCCTCAACCTCGCTCGCCTCCCTGGAGATGGCTGACCGCATCGTGGTCCTGCAGGGCAAGGCTCTGGCACGAATCCCGGACGAGTACCGCTCCAAGGCCCGGATCATCCACCTCTCCGCTTCTCCCCACCCCTCCCCCGGGGAGAAGGAGGACCCACAGGACGGGTTCACGGTCTGTGTGGTGGGTCATCTCCGGACAGTGAAGGATCCCATGCGCACCGCCCGGGCCGCGCGGCTTCTTCCGCCCGGATCCAGCCTCCGGGTTCTGCACGCTGGAGCCATCCTGGAAGAAAAGTTCGAGGAAGAGGTTGAACACGAGGAGAAGGGCAATCCACGCTACCGGTGGCTTGGAAGCCTGGACCAGGACGACGCCGACCGGCTCATTGCCTCCAGCGACCTCCTCGCCCTCACCTCCTCCCAGGAAGGAGGCGGTTGTGTCCTGAACGAAGCGATCGCAGCCAGGACGCCTATCGTGGCCAGCCGGAATGATGCAACCACCAGCCTGCTGGGAGACGACTATCCCGGACTCTTCACCTTTGGCGAGACCGGGGAACTCACGACCCTGCTCCATCGCTGCGAATCCGATCCCTCCTTCCGCTCCCAACTACTGGAAGCCGCGCAATCTCATCTGGATGCGTGCAGTGCAACACGGGAACGGGAGAACTGGAGCGCTCTTCTCCACGAACTGTTCCCAAAGCCCCCTGCCGGACAATGAAGACCAGGAAAGAACTTCGCAGCGAACTGGACAACACCGATCGCCGGACCCGCGCCCTCCTCGACGACCTGAGCGAAGAGCAACTGGACGTCCCCTATCACCGCGGAATCAACCCGCCCATCTGGGAACTGGGCCACTCCGCCTTCTTTTACGAGTACTTCCTCCTCAGAGAACTCGACCAGTCCGCCCCCCGCATGCCGGGCTACGACGAAATCTGGGACTCCTTCGAGATCCAGCACCGCAACCGCTGGCAGAAGAACGTCATCCCCGACCACGGGACCACGCAGGCCTACTACCAGCGCGTCCTCGATGAGGTGCGCCAACGGCTCGAGGCGGAATCCCTCGAACCCCGGGAGCACTACCTGTGCCACTACTGCATCGCGCACCAGAACATGCACATCGAATCGCTCCTCTGGGCCCGGCAGACCCTCGGCTACCCCGCTCCCTCCTCCGTTTGCCCCGTCGAACAGGCACCTCCCGCCCCGGGGAACACCGGAGACGCCGAGCTCGAGGGCGGCATTTACCCGATCGGGAGACCGGCCGGATCTCCCGGGTCCGCAACCAGTGAGTTCAGCTTCGACAACGAACGGCCCGGGTTCGAGATCAGGCTGGAACCCTTTGCCATCTCCAGGACCCTGGTCTCCAATCGTGACTTCCTCTCCTTCGTGGCGGACGACGGATACCAGCGCCCCGAGTTGTGGAGTTACGGAGGAAAGTGGTGGCTCCAGGAAGAAGGCCCCTCCTGCCCCCTCTACTGGCGGGAAGAAAACGGGCAGTGGCAGGCTCGCCGCTTTGGCCAATGGGTCGAGCTGCCGCTCGAGGCCCCGGCCCTCCATCTGAGCTACTGGGAAGCGGAAGCATGGTGCATCTGGGCAAACCGCCGACTGCCCACCGAGTATGAATGGGAAGCGGCCGCCCGGGGAACGAACGGACGGCTTTTCCCGTGGGGTGACTCCATGGAACCAGGAAGGGCCGACCTCGATGCCGGCCCGATGGCCACCGCCCCGGTGGATGCCCTCCCGGAGGGCGCATCCGAATGCGGCTGCCTGCAGATGGTGGGGACGGCCTGGGAGTGGACCAGCAATCAGTACCTGCCCTACGCCGGCTTCGAGGTGGATATGTATCCCTACATGTCCACTCTCCAGTTCGGCGACCACAAGACCACGAGGGGTGGATCCTGTGCCACCTCGTCCTGCCTCATCCGCAACACCTACCGTCAGGCCTACCTGCCGGGACGGCGCGACGTCTTCACTGGCTTTCGCACCTGCGCAGGGTCATCCATCTAATTGCCGGAAAACCCCTCCCGCTCCGCCTCCAGCAGACGCTGGTAGGCCTGCACCACATCCTCATCGGCTATCTTCTCAAGGTTGACGGCATAGGCCACGTTCTCAAAAATACGCACGAAACGCCGCCAGTTGGCATACTCACGCGAGAGCTCAAGTTCGCGGTCGTTCAGCTTCCCCCGCTCCTGTTTGAGCCGGTTCCATTCCGAGTACCTGGGATGCTCTTCCACCGCCACCACGAACTCAGCCTGCAGCTTCTCCTCACTGAGCAGGCGCACCGCACCCGAACTATGCCTGTTCTCGAGATCAGGCCAGCGGTAGAGTATCGTCCGCCCGATGACCGTCCGGACGCCATCCAGCTTCTTCTTCTGCTCCTTCTTCTCCCCCTCCACTTTCTGGATTTCCTTGCCGAGCTTGGAAGCCTTTTCATGCGCGAATGTTCCGCGCTTCTTCCCTTCCAGCTCGAGGCGGGCGGAAAGTCCCTCCAGCACCGCCTTGTCCACCGGGCCGGCCCGCTCCAGAATCTCGGCATAGGGAGTCTCCCGTCCAAGAAGTTCGCGATCCTCCTTCTTCTCCGAACGCAGGCGGCTGTGAACCCGCAGGAAAGCACCACTGGTCCTGACCGGGATATCGATGTTGCGCGAGGTCAGAATGGCGTAGGCATGCGCCTCTTCAAAGGACACCCTCCCGTCCCCGTCGTAATCGCAATCGGTGATCTCCTTTTCCATGCGCGTCCTGCCACGCAACGCCGCCCAGAAGTGGCTGCTGAACTCATCGTAGTTCTCCTCGTTGACATCCGGAGTGCACCCGGCCGCCTCCCGATCGCACACGGTTGCATAGAACCCGCAGATACTCCGGGTCGCACCCTCCTTCTTCTGGTTGTTTTCCTCGAAGATAAGATGGGAGAACCCCCCGGAGAAACACTGGACCATCACCGTCATGACCTTCACTCCCTCCGGCAGGCCGGCAAGAAAGCCCGCCAGCCGGGAAGCCTCCAATGACTTGCGATCCCACATCCAGATCTTCGTGTTATACTTGTTGCCCTTGCTTCCGCTGCGCCCCCCATGAGCCGTCACGTAGAGAACCAGCCGATCACCCGCCGCCAGCTTGGGTCCTTCCTCCTGGAACCATTTCTCAAGGGCCGCCGGACTGGAAATGTCCCGCACGCCCTTCAGCACATTGTTGCGATAGTGATTCGCGAGGTTCTTCTCTGATCCGAAGAGACCGGCCATCAACAGATTGGCCCGGGGCACTTCCTCCCCCTCGCGTCGAAACTGGAGATCGGGGCGGGGCGAAGTTCCATCCGCAAAGTAGAGGTCGTGGGAGGTGCCATCCGGCAGCTTCTCGGCACGCAACTTCTCGAAGAAGAGCACGTTGCGCTCCAGCGAAACCTGATTGCCAGCCGGGGAATACCCGCCCCCGATGGTGAGAACGTGATCGCGGGCGCAGAGAGTGCCACCCAAAAGAAGGAGGAGGGTGGGGAGATGAAGGAGGTGTAACCGCATAATTAATCTACGTAGTTCGGCGCGAACTTCTTTGCATCTGAATTGGGAGAACCCCGGGAGACTCCCTGGGAAGATTCTGTCCTGCAATCCCACCACAATCCAAGCACGGGCATTGTCTGGATTGTGGGCAAGTCCCCTCCGGACCGATCCGCAGGCGCGACGATTACGGGCTCCGTCCTCCGCTACAGGGCCGAAACCGCGGCCCATCTGACATCATCCCGGACGTGTGTATGCGGCTGAACCAAACCATCCCGATACCATCAACCAGCCGCCGGCTTCGGTTTCTTGTTCTTGTTGTTCTTCTTGGGTCGCCGAGGTCCGGGGCGTTCCTCCGACGCAGGAAGTTTGTAGTCCGTGCGAAGACGCTCCATCTCCTTTTTCAAGGTCGCCTCAACGTCGGAATAACTTGAGTTCCCATAGACGCTCTTGAGTTCTTCCGGATCCTTTTTCAGGTCAAAGAGCTCCCACTCGTCCTTGTGATAGAAGTGGATGAGCTTGTGCTCACCGGTGGTCACGCCGAAGTGCCGCGCCACACTGTGTGCGCCGGGAAACTCGTAATAGTGGTAGTAGAATGACTTGCGCCAGTCATCCGGCGTTTTTCCCTTCAGAACGGACACGAGACTGCGCCCCTGCATATCCTCTGGAACCTTCACTCCCGCGGCATCAAGGAAAGTTTCCGCGAAGTCGAGATTCGAGACGATGTCATTGTTGATGGAGCCCGCCTTGGCCACTCCCGGCCACCGCACGAGGAGAGGTGTCTTGAGCGACTCCTCGTACATCCAGCGCTTATCGAACCAGCCGTGTTCCCCGAGGTACCACCCCTGGTCCGAGGAGTAGATCACAATCGTATTCTTTGCCAGTCCACTTTCTTCCAGGTAATCAAGGATTCGGCCGATCCCGTCGTCCACCGACTTTACGCAGCGGAGGTAGTCCTTCACGTAGCGCTGGTATTTCCACTGGATGATCTCCTTCTCGCTCATGTCCGGCTCGGCCTTCCTGAAGGCCTCATTCCTGGGACCATATGCCGCATTCCACTTCGCTGCCTGTTCAGGATTGAGGCCGCGGGGCGGTCCCAGCTTGAGGTCGTTGGCATTGAGATGCTTTCGGATTGTCATGGTCTGCTCGGAGGCTGCCGAAGTACGTCCCTTGTAGTCGTCCCAGAGAGTCTCCGGTTCCGGGATGGTCTTGCCGTCAAGCCAGTTGAGATACTTCGGACCCGGTTGCCAGTTGCGGTGCGGGGCCTTGTGCTGGGTCATGAGCATGAAGGGCTTGCTCTTGTCCCGGGTCTTCTTGAGCCAATCCAGGGTGAGGTCTACGATGATATCCGTGGTGTAGCCGGTATGCTTGTGCTGGGCTGGTGTCCCGTCCTTCTGCCTGTACTTCATGGGCGGGTTGTAGTAAGGGCCCTGCCCGATCAGGACTTCATAATGGTCAAACCCGGTAGGAGTCGACCTGAGATGCCATTTCCCCAGCATGGCGGTCGTGTAGCCCGCCTTCTGAAGAAGCTTCGGGAAGGTCTGCTGCGATCCGTTGAAGGTGTTGCCGTTGCGGATAAAGCCGTTCAGGTGGCTGTACTTACCGGTCAGAATCACCGCACGGCTCGGACCACAGATCGAGTTGGTCACGTAGCAACGATTGAAACGCATGCCCTCCTTGGCGATGCGGTCCATGTGGGGCGTGGTAATCCGCGCCGAATCGTAGGCACTGAGAGCCTGTTCACAGTGATCATCAGTGAAGATCAGGAGGATGTTCGGACGATCGGCGGCACAGAGCGGCAGGGAGGCCACAAGAAGCAAGGGCAGGAAACCTTTCATGGCGTCCACAACGCCAGTCCCCACTTGAAAAGTCAAAGGTCAAATAGGCGTCACCCCGCCACTCCGACAACGCCCTGCAGGATTGCAGGAACGGTGCTGCCGCTTGGCCCGGGCCAGGACCGCGTGCTTCACCGAACGCGGCAGACAGGTGCAGGTGACGTGCGTCCTGCCATCGCTACTCCGAATCACGGCGGGATAGAAAGGTTCCCCTTATTACCCTCCAGGGTCTGGTTTTCGTTCTCGGTCACCGGGAAGGAACACAGGCCATTGCCTAAAGTCCCCCCTCCGACTGGAATTTGGCGGGGGAGTTGGGCGGAGTCGTGAGTTCAACTCGCAGCCCCATGCCTTTGCGCAGATCACGCCGGATGGCGAAGGTCAGGGAGTGCCGTCCCTCGGCAAGGTCAAGCGGGGCATCCAGTTTGTCGATGTTCTGACCGTCCATCCAGAGCTGGAGACCTGTGCTGTCATTAAGCAATAAATCGACAGGGCCCGCTACTTGTACCTGCACGAAACCGCGGGCGTAGACCAGCGGCTCCTGACCAAGGTCGGAGTCAGAAAGATGGCCATCAACCATGCTGTAAACCCGCATCCATGGAGCCTTGTCAACAGGTAGTTTATTGGCGCTTCCCGGGGAGATCTGCCACCTGCGGATGATGGGGCTCTCGTTGTTGGCATAAGGGCCGGGCCGCCCCAGCAGGGAAACGAATCGTGCCAGATCGAGAAATTCCTGCCGGGTTTGCAGCTGATCGATCAGGCCGGCAGGCATCAGAGAGGGCATGGGCTTGATCTTCCTGATTGTGTCCGTTGCTATCCTGATCTCCCGGCCCGCCTGGGCTGAGTCCCGGATCATGATGCTCTTTTCACCCTTGTAGGTAATGGCTCCCATGCGGATGGTACCGTCTGCGAGGGTAATCAACCGGTTCTCGTAATGCTGGGCGATAGTTTTGTTCGGTTCCAGAATGGCTTCTATAATGTAGTCGGTCTGGGCGGCTGCTCCCGCAGCCACCAGGTTGGGGCCAATATGCGAACCCACAGGACCGATGGCATGGCAACTGAAGCAGGCTAGTTCCCTGCGTCGAAATATTTTTTCACCCTCAACGGGATTGCCCGACTTCACTTGTGAGGAGGTGAGTGCTTTTTTGTTTTCCTTGATAAGCAGCGCTGTCAGGGACCTGGGAAGGGGGAGGGCGAAGATTTCAGCGAGGGCCTTGGGCAACTGGCCTGTCCTCCGATGATAATCGGAGAGACTGTTGATTACCCCTGAATGCAGCTTTTCCCTGCCGAGAGCCCTGACCAGCGCTGTTGCGCCGCCGGAGCGGCGGGTGAAGGCCTGCACGAGGCTGACCGGGTCAGATTGCCCGGGATCCAAAACGAGCAGTTCGGCTGCAGCCTCGGCGGCATCGTGAATATCAGTCTCTATGAGGCCAAAGACCGCGAGATAACGCTCTGCAGTTTCACCCTCAAAGGCGAGTGTCCTCAGGGTCTTTGCGATCCCGGGTCCGCGCAGTTGCCCGAGGGAGGTGGCGGCAGCCCGTCGGACGGAGGTGGCGCGGTTGCTGTCGTGAAGGATCGCGGAGAGGTCGGGATCGGAACCCTTGAGTTGCCAGGCCCCGAGATTGGCCGCAGCGGCGGCAGCCACGGAGTCGTCGGGGTGACGAAGCAGTCTCTTCAGCGGGTTAATGCGTTGCCCGAGAGAGAAGGCCCCCCCCCGACCGATTTGTTCAAGGCCCTTGAGCATGATCAGTGAAACCTCGGGATTGGCTTCGGGTGTCTTCTTGGCGACCGCATCAACCACCATCCTGGTTTGCTTGACGGTGGGCCGGGAGATCAGACGTTCGATGACACTGCGAGTCTCAGCAACACCGGAAGATTTTTTGCTCAGGTAGGATTTCAGGCGGGATTCAAACCCGATGCCTGCCTGCTGCTCGGCGAAATCGCGATGGGTTTCCTTGGCGAAGTCCAATCTGCCGGCATCAAGGGCCGGACGCCAGTAGGGCTCAAGGGCGGTGATCATCTGCGGCAGAGCGATGTCAATGAAGGAGTCGCGCGGATGATCAAGTGCCCCAAGGGCCGCGGTGAAAGCCTTTGCCTGCGGAACGAATCCGGCGGAGAGAACAGCTTCCATGCGCACACGGGGGAACGGGTCCCTGGCCGCTTTTGCAATCAAAGCCACCGGGTCACTCAGCGAATCATGCCAGTAACGCAGAACCCGTGCTCCGGCAGCACGGGCACGCCCGTCTCCTGTCTCAAGAACGCGCTTCAAAATATCTTCACTGGGGCGCTCTATATTCTGGCATGCCCACATGGCCTCGACCAGGTGATGATCGTGCTCCGCATCCTTTGGATCCAGGCCTTTCACCCAGCTTTCCAAGGCTTCAGCCGTCTTATCGCGGTCACGTTCGCTGAGGATGGAACAGGCCTGGTGACGGGTCCAACCATCAGGGCTCTTCAGATGGTTGAGCAGTGCCGTGAGGTCAGCATTGATGAGGTTCGGTTTCTTCGCCAGAGGGCGGTCCTTTGCCGTGATGCGCCACACCCGCCCGTGTTCATGGTCCCGGCGGGGATCACGGAAGTCGTGCTTGGCGTGGTTGATAATAGAGTTGTACCAGTCCGCGACATAAAGTGCCCCATCGGGGCCAACCTTGCAGTCCACGGGACGGAAGTTCGGGTGACGCGATGAGATGAGAGGTGGCAGGACATTAGCACTGAACCCGGCTCCCTTCTCTATAAACTCGTACCGCACAATGGCCCTGCTTTTGAAACGGCATGTCAGCAATTGGCCCTGTATCTCCTCGGGCAAGTGGGTGCCGGTCGCGAGGTCGCCTCCGCACTGCTTCTCGGTAGTGATCAAGTTCGCCAAGCGGACGCGCTGTCCGCTGTTGCCGGTGGCGGGAGAGAGGTAACTGATACGGGGGTTGTCGACAAAGAATGACTGCCCCCAGCGATCAAAAACATGCCCCCATGGATTGCCGACCCCGATCCTGGCAAACATGCGCAATTTCTGCGTTCGCGGATTAAACTGGTAGACTCCACCATTGTAGTTACGCACAACCCCGTGGATCGTCTCCACTTGGGAATGGAGGAAGATGCCCTCCTGAAAATAAAGCCATCCTCCGGGACCTCGCCGCCAGGCGCTGATGGAGTGGTGGCTGTCCTCGATCCCGAAGCCGGTCAACGGCAGTTGCTTCACATCAGCGACATCATCCCCGTCCGTGTCCCTGAAGAAGAAGACATCAGGGGTCTGGGCGACGTAGCATCCGCCGTTTGCCAGTGCGATGCCCGTAGGCATGTAAAGACCGTCAGCGAACACGGTCGATTTGTCGGCTCTGCCGTCATTGTCACTGTCTTCAAGGATAATTATCTTGTCGTTGGCTTTGTCTCCGGGCTTCAACTGCGGGTAGGCCCAGGAGCAGGCCACCCACAGGCGACCGCGGGCATCCCAGGTCATGTGGACCGGGTTGGACAGCATCGGCTCAGCGGCGAACAGGTTGACCTCGTAACCGGGCAACAGAGAGAAGTTGGCCTGCTCTACCCCCGGGTCATGGTTGCCCATCAGGCTGGTGTCGGAATTAGCCAGGTTCTTCTTACTGATGCCATCTGCCTCCTGGCCCGCAGCAGTAGTTGCCGACAACAAAGCCAGGCTGATAAAGGTTAAGCTGCGTTGCATGGGCTATTCTGGCACCAGGATCCATTCACTGGTCCTGGGCTTGATTGTGATGCCGAGTTTTTTTTCCTTCCCGGTTGCCAGTTCATTGAACTCGATGATCTCGGCGGGCAGGGAACGTCCGCTGGGTGAGGCCTTGCGTTCACCGACAATGTGCACCTGGTTCAGGGCCTTCCAGCTGTAGGTGAATTGCAGGTTCTTGTCGTTAACCCTTTCACGATAGTCTTCAAGTTGCAGGTGAGCGGGCGATGAATCGACGGGGACGCCCTCGGCCCATCGTTGGTGGCTTCCCTCGGCGACTGGTTGTCCGTCCACGGTGAGGAGGTATTGGCCGGGGACGAGGTTGGACACGACCAAGGTGTCGCGGGTGGTGGCGAGGTTGTCGTGGATCTTGCCCTCGGCGGGAGGCGACAAACTGGGAGGCGAGCCCTCTTCCACGCCGAAGCGTAGGCCCCTGCCCTGCTGCCTGACCCCCGAGATCTTGGCTCCGCGGGCAGTTGCCTTGAGCGACTTGGCGTCCACGCTGAACCACCAGGTGGGTTGTCCGGGGAGGAGCTTGTCGGCCACCATGCGGCCGGTGGCCCAGTAGCCGTAGGCATTCAAGTGGATGCCCTGCTCTGTCAACTTGGAGGAGTCCTCGATACCCATGAGGTAGAGCGTGGGGGCATAGAGGTCGACGAAGGGGACGTCCTCGGCGGAGGCGACCTGTTGCATGGCCCCGACGTAGTCGGCGAGGTCCTTGTTGCGCTGCTTGCGGTTGCGGGAGAGCTCGCCGTGGTCCTCGTGGGCGATGGGAGACACCAGCGCGATGCGCACCATGGACTCGCCGTTGTACTTCTTCCCCTTGTGGGCTGCGATAATGCGTTCCAAGTGGCCGCGGAAGTCGCTCAACCCTGCTTTGCCGGCGTAGGACTCGCCCATGCCGAAGCAAATGACGATGACGTCGGTCTTGTGAGCGAGAAGGGCTGACTCTTCGCTGGGGAAATTGGTGGGGCGCTCGCGGATTGAGAGAGTGTCCCCTCCCCATCCCAGATTGCGGATGGATACCGGATTCCCCTGAGTGCGTTGCCGCAGGAGGGTCTCCAGGTAGCCGTGGATGCGCAACTGATCGGCATAAGTATTGCCGATAATGGCGATGTGATCACCCGGTCGTATGGCCTGCTCAGCACCGGCGATGCTGATGCCAATCGGCACCAGTGAAACAAGCAATGCCCATGCTCCCGGACACCTCATTTTTTCTTCTTGTCAGCTCGTTGAATGTCCCAGGTCGCGATTTCCTCCTCAGCCCCTGGCAGGGGCTTGTCGACTGCCCAGCAGATGCCGTTTACCAGCATTCGGGTGAAGGCCTCCTCGGCGAAATCACCGGGATGGCCCAGAGTGGTGCCGAATACCCTGGCCCCCCATTCGTTCTCCCATGCCCACGCCACGATGTCCGCCTCATGTTCGTTGACTTGAATCGTGCCGAATGGCCTTTCAACCAGACGACTTCTTCCTGTGCCAGTGCCTGTTGCCAGCGGCAAACAACCGCCTTCCAGACGAGTCAGGTAAAGAGTGCCCGGTGAGGTCCATCTGGTTTTCATGATATTGCTCATGATCGGGTGGGCCTTGTATTTTGGCACTGCCTGGATTTCCGTCGTTCCTCCCTGATGAACAATGTAGGGGGTTCCCAGCGCGCGTCGGCCAAAGCCGTCATTCCACGCGAAACGGGGGTGGTCTTTCGCGTATTTAAAGGAGTGATTGGCCGTGCGTAGTCCGATGACCGGCTTGCCTGACTTGAGGTAGTCCTCAATTGGCTGCCATTCCGCGTCAGGAAGTTTCAGGAAACGCATAAAGAAGATCACCACGTCAGCCTTCGCCAGTATATCGATTCCGGGCAGGACATCTTTTGTCTTCTTCTCGGGATCACCTGCCCCCATGACAATCGTGGTGGAAAACCCGAGTCGATCCAGCTCCTTTGCCAAAGCGGGCATGGTCAACTCTGGCGAGTAATGCAGGGTACCCACCACGATTACCGCATGGGGCTTTTCGGAGGCCCCGAGCGAACCCATGCCGGCAAGAAGGGCCATGCATGCCGGAACGGCAGCGAGAAGTTTGTAGAGGGAAGTCATTGCGCTTTATTTTGCCAGGATCCCATGGTCTAGAACTTTGTGGGATCCACGACAACGTGCTTTATGGACCGGCGACGATAGGTGTAGGTGATGTGCACCTTGCCATCGCTGCCCTGGATCACGGCGGGATAGGAATGTTCCCCCTTCTCACGCTCCACGGTCATGACCACATCCCATTGCTCACCATCCTTTGAAACAGCTACGTTCAACATCTCCCGTCCCCGCGGATTCGATCGGCGGGTGGTATGGTTGTAGACCAGTAATTGCCGGCCATCCTTCAGTGTTACCCCGTCCGTTCCTGCATTGGGATTGGGAAGGACCGTCGCCTTCATCCTGCTCCACGTCTTCCCCCCGTCTTTGGACCAGCTTTGGGTGATCATGCCCTGCTGGCTCCGGCACAGGATCTGCATCCGCCCGTCCCCATAGGTGAGGACACTGGGCTGGATGGCGCCAAACTCCCTGCCATCATTGATGGGGCCGATCACTTCCCAGGTCCTGCCAAGATCCCTGGTGTGTTCAAAGTGCACCCGCCAGCCATCGTGCTCCGAACTGCTTCCGCACAGAATCGATCCATCCTGCAACTGGATCGGCTTGTTCTTCACCGGGCCCAACAGGTGCCCGACCTTGGAATCCTTCCCCAGCTTGCGGCGGTTCTCCCACGTCTTGCCGTCATCAGGTGAACTCATCATCACCCCCCACCAGCGACTCGGGCTGGGCCCCACCTTGTAGAAGAGGAGAAGCGGGCTTTCCCCCGGAGCCCGCACCTTGAAAAGGACCGGATTCCAGCAGGGGTATTCCCTGTCCTGCCCCTCCGCTCCGCTGGCCACCTTGACCGGTTTCCCCCAGCCCTTTCCCTCGTTACGCGAGATCCAGATCCCGACATCCGTATTCTTCTCGTGCTTGCCACCAAACCAGGCGGCCACCAGGCCGCTCCCGGTTTCTGCGATGGTGGAGGCATGGCATTGCGGGGTGGGGGTCTCATCCAGCGGGTAGATGAGTTCCGCAGAGAGGAACGCGCCTGTTCCGGGCACAGCCACCGCCGGAACCTCCTCGGCGTGCATGATGGCGACAGGGAGGGGGGTCAGGAAAATGGCGGCAAGAAGGCGTTTCATCACTCTCACAACCTTCCAGATCCATCCCGTCTTGTAAACTTCTCAGCGCCTGATCGTCCGCTGCAGCATCTTCGCCACGCCCGGATACCCTCGACCCCCGGGCCCAACCATAAAAAACTCCCCGGTCGCTCGCGACCGGGGAGTCTTAAAATCAGTTCCGTGGGTAAAATCAGGAATCCTTCTTCTCAGGCTTCTCGGTCTTGGCGATCTTGGCGAGATACTTCTTGGGAGCCTTCTCGACCTTGCCCTTGCAACCCTTGCAGCAGACCGCCACCGAAATGGTGGAGGTGGCGTCTTCATCGACGTCGCGACCACTGACTGGACACTTGCCCTCTGCAGTCTTCGCTACCTTGGCGAGGAGGGCCAGAGGGTCCTTGTCGAATTTGGCCTGACACTTCCCGCAACAGAAAGCAACCTTCACCTCCGCAGCAGTACTGCCGTCGACAGCCTTCCCCTTCACCGGACAGTTCTTGTTCACGGGGCCAGCGAAGGCCGAGGAAAGCGTCAGCATGAGCGCACAAGCAATAAGAGAAATAATCTTCATGAGTTTCTTATAGGATTACGTTCGTAATTTGAACATCAGAAATCCTGCCAAGATCTCATTCATTGTCAATATTTCGTGCAGCTATTCGGTTCACTTGCGCATCTCCTACGCTTTCCCGAAGAAAGCAGCCCGAAACACCCGACTTGCCGGGGTCTTCCCTTCTCACGGCTTCGCTACAAAGGCGTTGCGCTTCTCCCCGCTCTCCGTGTTGAAAATCGCGACCCTCCCATCCAGGGTGCCCACCGCCAGCCACGAGCCATGAGAGGCGCAGGAAGATACCGTGGGAGCTTCGGCGCCCTCGCGTGGCTCGATCCTGAATTCACGCAAGCGTTGCTGACCTTCCGGATCGAACTGTACCACCATTCCTCCGGGAGCACTCGCAAAGAGCCCAGATCCTGCCTTGAGGAGACGCAGGACCGGCCCCTCGAACTTCGCGCGATCGGCAGACTTCTTGCCATCCTTGATTCGCCAGAGAAAAAAGTGTCCGTGATCCCCAGAAGAGAGAATCTCCTCGCCATTCGGATGAAAGGCTGCACCCCGCACGGCCCCGGGGTGACCTGAGAAGGCACTCAGTTTCTTCCCACTGGTAACGTCATAAACCTTGGAAATCTTGTCCCGGCTCGCCGTGACCAGACGTTTGCCATCCTGGTGCCAGCTCACTGCCGTGATCCAATCAGAGTGCGAAGCCAGGGCCAGCGACTGACGCCACGTATTCGTCTCAACGATACGTAGCTTCCCGTCCACACCCCCGAAAGCAAGCCGCTTGCCGCCCGGACCAAAAGCCACGGTCAGGACAGTGTCGTCACCACGAAAGGGCGTGACCTCCACCCGACCTGTCCGGCTCTGGAAGATCCTCACTTCTCCCGTCTGGCCCGGAGCCCCCGTGGCAGCCGCGAGCCGGGCACCGTCCGGCGAAAGGGCCAGTCCGTAGGTGCGCTGACCGTTGTTGGGAATTCGCTCCAGGAGGCTCCCCTCCTCGGGATTCCAGACCAGGATCTCGTGGTAGCCTCCGGTATAGAGTTTCCGGCCCTCCCTGCCGAACACCATGGCGGTCACCCCGAGTGGGCGCGGGTAGGATTCAGGAGCAGCCGGATGATCCTCCATCGGAATGATGACAGCGAGCAGGGCCGCCGGATCCTCCCCATCGTATTGTGCCCCCTCCGAGATCCATTTCCGGATCACATCGATCTCCGCCCCGGCAAGCGGATCAGCCTTCCCCGGCATCCGTTCTTCTTCATCTTCCGTGGTGATACGGAAGAAGAGTTCGCTCTCGAGATCACCCGGTTCGAGTTCCTTGCGAAGCTGCTCGTAGGTATCAAGGCGGTACTTTCCCTTGGCCTTTCCTTCCTTGTGACATGCCACACAGTGACGCTGCAGAATGGGGGCGACATCGCGCGAAAAACTGACGCCCTCGGCAGAGGTCAGCGACCCGGAAAGAACGAGCAGCAGTGTGATCCAGCACTTCATTAATTCTAGTGCTGAAACAGGAATTCGCTCTTGTTCAACACGATCCATAGCGTGTCCTCCAGAGCCTCTTGGGGATTCCCCGCCTGCCGGATGTAATCCAGGTGCAGAGCCAACTCCTGCTCACGGGGAGCGCGGCAAAGGGCAGCGAGATAGAGCCGTTTCACGATTTCTTCCTCGCCTACCTTCTCTCGAATCCACCTGTGCAGGTGTCCATCACCTGCCGTGATCATGCCGTGCAGGAGTCGCCCGTTATACATTTCGAGAGCCTGCCCCAGGCTTGAGTCGTCCCCACGCTCGCACTCGCAGATTGTCTGCCGTTCTGGTTGTCCGAAGACTTTCATGAACTCAATCTCCCCGATCCGGCCACGATTATGCGGTTTGAGATCGGGAGCCGGAAGCTGGGTCGCTTTCATGCTGGCCGGCACCCCCACGAACTTCATGGGCCACCCGGTCACCTTGCCGAGGGCGTCGACCAGTTGCTCCGCGGTCAGCATGCGCGGCTGGTAATGCGAAAAATAGCGGCGATCTTCTTTGTTAAAACGAGTTGTCCGGGAGGTGGCCTGGTAGGTGTTGCTGTTGAGGATGGCCCGCAGGAGATGGCGGCGATCATAGCCACTTCTGCGAAAGTCCTCGGCCAGAGCGTCCAGCAGGGGAGGGTTGGTGGGCGGATTGGTATCTCGAAAATCATCAAAGGGTTCCACAATTCCCCGCCCCATCAGATACGACCAGATCCGGTTGGTTTCCACCCGGGCAAAGAAGGGGTTGTTCTGTCCAGTCAACCACTCGGTGAAGGCATCTCTCCTGTCCAGCGGGGCGGCCACTTCCATCACACCCGCCTTCGGGGCCCAGGGGCTCATTTTTTCCCCGGTGGCAGGATGAGTGATTTCGCCATCCTTCTTGGCGTAGACGATCAACTCGTCTCCTTTCCCCGTCTTCTTGCGTTCTATCCGGCTGAAGAACGCTGCCAAACCGTAGTAGTTGTCCTGGGTCCAGCGCTCGAAAGGGTGATTATGGCACTTGGCACATTGGATCCGGGACCCGAGGAAAAGCTGGGCCGAAGTCTCCATCGCATCAAACGTGTTCCCCGCGGATCGATAGTAGTTGGCAGCGGGATGCACCAAGCTGCTTCCGCGGGCAGTCAGGATCTCACGGGTAAACTGGTCGTAGGGCATGTTGGACGCCACCGCATTCACCAGCCAGCGGTTGAAC
This sequence comes from Roseibacillus sp., assembly GCA_014240355.1. Lineage (GTDB taxonomy): Bacteria > Verrucomicrobiota > Verrucomicrobiia > Verrucomicrobiales > Akkermansiaceae > Roseibacillus_B. Next base: position 19,350 of record JAAZXD010000007.1, read on the forward strand.
TTGAACACAGCTCCCTGGCCGATCTGTTTCTTGGATACCCGCAGGAGATCCCCCCACTTTTGCGCCCAGAAGGCTGCGTGTTCCTCACTCTCAAGAAGACGGTCAATGAGTTTCGCGCGCTTCTGCTGATCCTGATCCTCCACGAAGGTCTCAACCACCTCCAGTCCGGGAAGTTGGCCGGTCACGTCAAGATGGACGCGCCGAAGGAATGCTCGATCCCCGGAACGCTGCGCGGGTTCGAACTGCAACTGGCGCAGCTTCCGATAGACCAGTTCGTCAATGTAGTTGGCCGGAGCGGGATCATTCCACTGGAATCCCTCGATCTCCCGCACATAGGTCAGGTTCGTGCTCTCTATGAATTCGAGATAGCGCACGATAATGGCAACCCCGCCACGTTCCACGCCGCTTACCAGCCCCCCGCGCGAAACATCTGCCACCTTGGTGTTAGAGCTCTCGAATACGGCCAGATCCGTCACATCCCGGCGCTTACCATCGCTGAATTTCGCATGCACCGAGATTTGCTGCGTCGCCTGCGGGAAGTGAAGCACCCGGGCTGTGGAGGGATGGATTTCGACTCCCACACAGGCTGCCTCCCTCTCCCGTCGAAGGGGCGCCCCTTCTGCGATCCAGCTACGCAGGAGAGCATACTCCGCACTTTCCTTCTCCAGCTTTTTGCCTCCTTCGTGGCTGACCTGGGTCGTAGGTTTGAGGAGGAGCAGGCTCTTGTCCGGTTCGATCGGATTGGTGCGGCGCCCCAGCTCCTCGCTCACCAGGGTCAGTGCATCGAGCGAGGGATCGGAGGCTCGCAGGGACAACCGGAAGCTCCCCTTCCCGTGCGGAGAACCATGACAGGATCCCGCGCTGCATCCCAACCGCGAAAGCACCGGCAACGTTTCATGCCGGAAAGACACGGGATTCGGGAGGTCCACGGCGGTCACCGTGACCAACACACTCTGGTCCCCGATCCTGATCCTGCTCCTCCCGTTTGCCAGTGGCCGCACCACACCCTCCTTCGAAACGAAAACGATGGCAGGGTCTTCTACCTGGTAGGCTATTTCCCGCGTGCCATCCGACACCCGATCACCTTCCCGCCGGGTGACAACCAACTGAAGGGATTCGCGTTTGCCGACCAGAGTAAATTCCGGAGGGTAGACTTCCAGGGCGGTCTGCCCCCAGGCCGCCATCAGATGGAGGGCGCAAATTGTGGCCACCAACGTTCTCATTGCTGCTTCTCCCTGAGTTTCACTATGAACGGACTACTTTCCACCCGCAACGGTTGCCGATGGAAATCCACCTCCACCTCCACCACCAGATTCACCAGCTCGTTTTCCCTGGGACTGTCGACCTTCAACTCCAGCTCCAGGGAGTCCGTCTTGTCGTTGAGTCCCTTCTCTCCACAATGCACACCTTCTGGCAATCCGTTGATTCGCAACTTGGTATTGAACCTGCGCTTGCCCTCCGGCCACGCCAGCTTGACCGGGATCTTCACGGTGCTCCCCTTCTCAATCTCCCCAGGCACATCCACTTCAATCCCAAAGGGCGGGGCCATCACCCGGAGTGCAAGCACGCCATTGGCAGCTTCAGGGATCTGGGCCGCGGCATCCCGCTCGCGGAGCACCTGCCTGGTTTCCAGCCTTGCGCCATAGGACCGATCCCCCAGGTCGGCGACACCCCAAACCCGAAGATCGTGCAGGGATCCCGGTGTTGCATCCGCCGGAAGGCGCAACCTCAGCCAGGCGCTCCCCTGGTTTTCTGCGATCAGGGCCTGCTCTGCCCGGCAGGACAGGGATGATTCCAACTTGAGACCGATTGCAGGCGTGAACTGCTTTCGCTGGCATTGCACTGGAATCAAGAATACTCCCCCCGGCACCGCCACGAACTTGTCCAACAACGGATGCTTCTTGTCCTTCTGACCCGGAATCGAAAGCGCAAAAGGCGGCTTGCTGAAATGGATCGCCAACTCGAACCGCTGGTCCTGGCCCCGGCGCCCAAAGGCATCATGAACCTGAATCTGGTAGCTCCCTGCCTCCACCCAGAGTTGCAGTTCGCGCTCCTCGAATACGTCTGAAGGCACTTCGGCCACCACCTCGCCATCAGCCTTCAGGAAGCGGAGACGCGGAATGGCTGGCGAACGAAGTTTACGCGCGGCAGCCATGAGAGTAACAAAACGTCGCTCTTCCAGAGCGAGAGGTATCCGAACAAATCCTTCCCTGCCGTCGATCACATGTTCGGAAACCAGATCTTTCTCACTATCCTCCACCAGGACTTCCTCCGAAATCCCGGAGGGGGGAGTTACATTGGGATCGGCCCCACCCCGATGCGACGGACCTTCGAGAACAAGTTGATATGCCTTGCCCCCCCGGTATTGCGAATCCATCAACTCCAGCAGGTAATCCCCTTCCGAGGGCGCGGTGAACTCGATTCTCGGATCGAACCCGTCAATCTGGCTGTCGTCCGCCTGCGCAAGACGCTTCCCCGTATCCGATCGCAAGGTGAGGACTCCATCAAAATCGGATCCACGTGATTCCGCCCG
>JAAZXD010000080.1 GCA_014240355.1 Roseibacillus sp.
GTTCCTCCATGGCCACCTGCACGGTCTTGAGTCGGCGGGCGCAGGCCCTGAGGGAGAACTGCATGTTTGATTGTCCGCTCGCCAACCAGACTTCGCCCACCACCCGACCCAACCAGTCCGCTGTGGCCTTCTTTTTCGCGCGGAAGCTGGCCCGGGATCTCGCTGTGCCCATCGGAGTGATCGAGTCCTCGTGGGGGGGAAAGCCCATTGAGGGATTCATCCCGGAAAAGGAATTCGCAAGCGATGCCGCCTTACGACCGATCGCCGCCCTGGCCCGCGAGAACAGACTGGAAGAACTCAAGCAACTGAAAGGCGGAGTCATAATCCGCAACACCGCGGGGATGCCCGGGCGCATCTTCAACAGCCGAATTGCTCCAGTCGCGCCCTATGCAGTGGCAGGCGCCATCTGGTATCAGGGCGAGTCAAACGCCGGAACGGGCGAGGACCCGCGCAACTACCGGATCAAGATGGAGGCCCTTATCAGGGGCTGGCGCAAGACCTTCAAACAACCACGGATGCCCTTCTACTTCGTCCAACTCCCCGCCTTCCGGGATGAGTCCTTCGGCTGGGTCCGGCTGCGCGAGGAACAGCGCCTCAGCCTCACCGTTCCGCACACCGGCATGGCGGTGACCATCGACCTTCGCGACACCGACATTCATCCTGCCAACAAGATCGATGTGGGCGAGCGACTGGCCCACTGGCCGCTGGCCAGACAATATGGGAAGCGGGAGATCGTTCCCGGAGGCCCTCTCTTCAAGTCGGCCCGGATTGACGGCACGACCGTGCGAGTGAGCTTTGACCACCTGGGGGGCGGTCTCATGATCGCGCGGAAGGAGGGGTTGACCCCGCCCAGGGAGACGCCCGCCACCGCCCTCGAACACTTCGAAATCGCGGCAGCAGACGGCACCTGGCATCCCGCCCAGGCCGAGATCGAGAGTCAGGAAGTGGTGATCCGTGCGAATGCAGTGCCCAAACCGGTGGCAGTTCGTTACGCCTGCCGCGGAGCGCCGGCAAATCCCAACCTCTACAATCGCGCCGGACTCCCAGCCTCTCCCTTCTGCTCCCGCCTCGAGTTCCTTCCCTGGGCTCCCCCCGGGAAGAACTCCAGCCCGGAAAAATAATTCATCATGAAAATCGGCCTCCTCGACACCCTGATCTTCATCGCTTTCATCGCACGGGTGATCGCGGTCTCGGTCTACGCCTCCCGGCGGGAATGAACCGACCAAGACTACTTTCTCTCAGGCCGCAACCTGAAGCGGTGGATCATCGGGATCTCGCTCATCGCGTCCTGCCTTTCCACCGAACAGCTGGCGGGCATGAACGGGCATGAACGGGCAGGCCTCTGGCGGGGTGGGCCTGGCAGTCGCCGCGTGGACCTTGCTCGCCCCAGTCACGGTGGGAGTGATCGCAGTGACAATGGTCTACCGGTAAAGCCGGTTCATTCCCCTCCTACTGGGCCGTGCCGGGCAGGAAGCGGTAGTAAACTTCCAGCATCAGGGTCGTCAGGCAGGTCACGTAGTGCACATTACCCAGACCGTGACCTGTGTTGGCGGGAAGAGGCCAGGAACCGTCCTTGTTCTGGGCTGCCAGGGTTGCATCCCGGAAAAGCTCATTGTAATCCTTCCAGAACTTGCCGCCGTAGTTGATCATGGCCTGAGACGCATAGTAATGGCCGTAGAGGTCGGTGTCCTTGCCCTTCCAGTCGAACTTGATGTTCTTGTTGATCACCTTGCAGGCCTTGCGGGGCACGGAGTGGGCTTCCTTGCCCCAGAGCTGGAAACAGAGCGCTCCGGCAGCAGAAAGAGTCGTGCCGTCACCTCGCGGGTTGGGACCGGTGTAGCCGATCGCTCCACTGGCGTGCTGGTTGCTGGCGAAGGCATCCAGGCCATCCCGTGCACACTTCGCCAAGTTGCGAAATTCGATCCCGGTATGCTTGCAGGCCTTGAGAGCCTGAAGGCACCATCCCATGACCGAGCTGTCATTACGACGGTCCTCCGTAAAGCGGTAAGTCCATCCTCCGGCGGCATTCTGACCATCGATAATGGTCTGCCCTCCCAGCTGCACGGCCTCATGGAGACCGGGCAGGTTCACTCCGAGCTGGCTGCAGAAGGTATAGGCTTCCGCAATGGCGTAGGTTGCGATCGCGTGTTCGTAAACCCACTGATTGGATTGCAGGTCACTTCCCATGCGGCCCTTGTTCTTCGTGCTCTGGTTCACCAGGTAAGTGATGGCATTGGTCACCGTTTCGCCGTACTTTTCGGAGAGTGGGGTTTCGCAGTGCCCGAGATAGGCCAGGAGTGCCAGTCCGGTATAAGCGACCTTGTAGCCGCCACCCCATGATCCGTCACCCGCCTGCGTGGTCTGCAACCAGTCGAGGGATTTTACCACCGCAGTCTCACATTCTTCACTTCCCCCGTTTTCCTTGAGGCGCTGCATGCGGTCCTGAGGCGAACAACGCTTCCGCATCACGGCCGGGATGTTGCCGAAGCCGCCCCCTCCGCCATCTCCACCGCTTCCCCAGCCCTGGCCGAAGTCATCCCCGCTACCAAAGTCCAGATTTGGTTCTGCTTCGGTTTCCGGAACCGGTACTGCAGTGGGAGAGGGGGTGGTGGATGCGATCACCTTGGCCATCGAGGAAGAGGGCGCGGACGGCTTGCGCTGTATCTGTGGATTCACCTCCTTCTGATCCATGGTGTCCTCCTCAGGCGCCCCAGCCTGATAGGTCACGATGGTCGGCGATTTGATAAAGAGATTCGGGAGGAGGATGAACAGAAGAATGAGGACCACGAGAGCGATCACCAGCAAGGCGATCACAATGCTGGTGATGACGGAATTTCTCCGCTGCGCTTCGAGGCGGGCCTCTGCTTCAGGACTTAATTGGGCGTGCAGGCTCATACCGGGTCGGATTGAGGGGATTTTATGGGTTGCTCGAACCCGTTCGAAAAGACAATTCCCTGATAGCTTACCCCTTCCGGATGGAAAATCCGCTCTAAAATCTCTGAAAATAAGGGAGCCCACCCCGCCAGACCCTACCCCGTTAGGAGGAGAGTACGAGGGAAACCCGGCTCTGCCGTCTTCCACGCAGGCCGCGCCAGCTCCCGGGCCTTCCTACGGAATCACCCCTTCCAGGAGGCTTATTGACCTATCTCCGGACCCCGCCCTACCCCGATCACAGATCGGCAGAAGGTGTGTCACCCCGCCTGATCAGAGTCGCCCCAACCCCGGATCACTCCGCACCAGGTTCCACATTGGGATCATCATCCGGATCGCGGGACCAGACGATGGAGGTGCCCGGTGCCTGGTCCTCCGGAGTGATGATTTCACCGGAGGCCTTGATCAGCTCGGGAACCCGGCGCACCTCGGTGTGACCGTCCACGAAGAGCAGCACGCCCTTCTGGTTATGGCGGGCGGCAAAGGCCCGCGGGTTGGCCTTGGGCGAGCCGTTGAACTTCCGCTGGGCCTTCGATTGCTTCTTGTCCTTGGGAAGTCCGCGTTCCAGGAAAATGACCGTGCTCACCGGTTGCTGAATGGAGGCCAGCGTCCCGGGATCCTTGTAACCATCCGGCGCACGCCTCTGGAGTCGGCTGTTCATCCCGATCGCAAAGTAGGGACGCTCCAGTTTCTTTTCACTCTTGAAGTAGGGAGCCCCTCCCAGGTAGGTCGGATAGCTGCCCTCGTAGAAGGTTCCCGGCGCATTATCCTCCCCCAGCTGTGCCACCGTCCGGTATCCCATCCGGTCGGGCAGAACATTATACCACGCCTCCTCAGCTTCCTCGCTCGCCGCTACGATCCAGTCCTCGTCGCCACCCGAAATGTTGGGAATGTCCGCATTCTCCAGAGGAAGACGCCCACCATGATCACTCGTATAATCCACGAAGGCCTGCCCCAGATCCTTGATCTTCTGGGTAGCACGCGTGAGGTTTGCACTTTGAACCATGTTGGTGAAACCCTGAAAGGTGATCGACGCCAGGACGATCACGATCGCCACAGCCACGAGCAACTCAAGCAGAGTAAAGCCTGCTGCCGCCTTTCGAGTGCACCTCCGGTTCATGGGTTTCTAGCTGTCAAAGCTCCTCTGGGTCGATGTCAGGATCACGCGATTATTCCCTGAGGCAACCTGAAGCTTCTCCATAAAATCGGCTATTTTGGCCCCTGATTTCAAGAGAATTCCCCACCGAAGTTCCGTCATCATGCCCGCCTGGATCGATTCCACGCTGATAAGCTCCGTGGCATCAGCGAATTCCTCGAAAATTGGGCCAAACATCTGATCATACTGAATATCGTTATTCACGCGGATTCTGAGGTTGTGCGAGGCCCGTTTGGGGGCAAAAGCCTCCTTTTTCGAGAGGATGTAGACGGCAGCCACCATCACGATGGTAGTGGCCACGGCTGTTGGATAGAGGCGCGCGCCCACCACCATGCCGGTCATCATGGAAAACAGAATGAAGGCCAGGTCCCGGGCCTGTCCAAGGTTGCGGCGGAACCGGATCATGGCAAAGGCCGCGAACATCCCGAAGCCGATCGCCGAGGCGTTCGGATGACTGCCGACCACCAGGATGAGAATGGTGGTCACGGTTCCCACGATCACAAGAGTGTGGACATAATCCTGCGAATAGCGTGTCCCCCGGTAGGTCGCCTTATAGAGCGTTCCGATAATCAGGTTGAGCCCGAAGCTCACGCCAAGAGCGAAGACCACCTCGACAAACCCGGGGATGACAAGATCGAATCCGAGTTTTTCCAGGATGTTTTCATAAACGTCGATAAAGGCCAGGGAGGTCATGATTTTGGTAGGGATAGTTTTATAAGAAGACGAGTCATGCTGCCGACCCCCGCCGTGCCCGCGCCCCTTCAAGCTGGGCACCCAGAACGGGGTCATGTTTTTCAAGGGATGTGCAGTACTTGCTGAAACTCCGCCGGCTCAACCCGGTCTCCCCGGCCCGCTGCCGCAGCCAGTAGGGAACCGGCCCGATGGACTTGATCTCCATGATGGAGTCTCCCTCGGGAATGATGAACCTGCTGAAGTTCTGATCGTCCGGGAGGAGCTTGGGGAACTCAGGACGACAGCGCAGAAGATTGTCGAACGTGATCCGCAGATGACCGTCCGGCGAACTGAAGGCATCCCGATCATAGCGAATCTGCATGGAGGGCGCATGTCCCGCTGACCGCATCCCGAGGACTTCGTCGATCACGATACGACCAGCGCGGCCCACCTCGCTGCGGAGCCCGCGCAAAACATCGTCATTCCCAAGGCCGAATTCCTGGGCGGCCTCAATCGACATGGGCAGGCGGCGCTTCACCCCCAGCCCCTGCAACTTGTGCTTCACTTCAAGGAATCCCGCAGGAGGAATCTTGGCTGTCTCCGAACCATAAATGCGCAGACGGATCTTGCGGCGACTCTTGAAGCGACGCTGCTTCTCCCAGTAGCAGTCGCGCTCTGCGGTGTCGTAATACTGCGAGAGAATTGGGTAGTTCCCCGAGTTCCCCGGATTTTGGTCCACAGCAAGACGCTGCGAGATCTCATCTTTCCATTGATGATACTGCGCCGCGCTGATCAGAAATTTGTATTCGGTCCTGCTTATACTCACTACTGCCCTGAAAGGCAGGGGAAAGGGTTTACGCTGCTCAAGGAGGATTCGTCACAAATTAAGTTTTAGCCAATAAGAGACAGGACGACAACTCCCGATTCTGCCGCCCCTTGATCCGTAAATCCCCTGAATGAGTCACGGTCACTCCCCTCCCGCCTCTTGCAGCCCGGGCAGAAGCCGGCTTTCAATTATTCGGAATCAACTGAACCTGAAGCAACCTCGTCTGCTTGTCTGATGGATTCGAACACCTGCTAACCCTTCCGGGGGGCCTTCCGGGCGCTCGCTCAGGCCTATCACCTTGTGCCTCTCTCAGAACATTTTATGCTCAATCTACCACCCCCTGCTTCTGCGACGCATTCCCTCACAGCCCTGTCCTCCCCCTTCCGTGCATGCTGGTTCCTTCCGGGCCTCCTCCTGCTGACTGCCTCCCCCTCCCTTCCAGCTGCCGACATCATCTGGATCACCGAAAACACGGACCAGAACAATCCCCCGTCACCCGACGACTCCGGTTGGACGGATCTGCTCACCAGTGCAGGCCACACCGTCAACCGGTTGACGGTGACCAGCCTCGACTCCGATCCCGACAGCCTCGACCGGATGAACGCGAGCGACCTCGTGATCGTCAGCCGGGATACGAACAGCGGCACCTATGCCAGCAACACCTCCGAGGTCACCGCGTGGAATGATGTAGCCACACCCCTGATCCAGATGAGTGCCTACCTTGTGCGCTCCAACCGCTGGAAGTGGCTCAACAACACCGGCACTCCGATCGCCTCCGGTCCGGATCTCCAGATCCGGGATCCTGCTCATCCGATCTTCGCAGGGATCACCCCGGACGACGGCAACCAGTTCGTTCTGCTCACGAACGGAACCGTGAATGTCACTAACCAGGCGAACGCCGGGAATGGAACGGTCCTTGCCACCGACCCGGGAACCGGCAATCTCTGGATCGCATTCTGGGAACCTGCCACGGAATTCTATGCCGGATCAGGTCAAACGCCAGCAGCTCCGCGGCTCTGGTTTGCCGGAGGGGAGAGCTCCAACAACCCCAAGGGTGGCGAGAACTTCTCCTCCGCGGGCGAAACGGTTTTCCTGAACGCCGTCAACTGGATGGCCGACGTAACTGTCGATCCGCCCACCGTGATTAACGGTAGCGCCCAGGAGATCTCCACCAGAACCGCCACTGTGACGGGAGAAGTGACTGACCCCGGGGGTGCCCCTCCCAATGTGACGGTTTACTACGGCAACAACAACGGAGGCACCGATCCGGACGCCTGGAATGCCGGCATCGAAGCTGGCGTCCAGGCGGGAATCTTCTCCACCGCCCTGACCGGACTCACCCCGGGCACCACCTACTACTACCGCTCCTTTGCAAGCAATTCCGGCGGAGACGACTGGGCCGATTCAAGCACCTCATTTACCACCCTCACCCCGCCCACCCCTCCGACGGTGGTCAACTCCCCCGCCAGCAATGTGGGCTTCGCCTCCGCCGAGATCGGCGGGCAGGTCACCGCCACTGGCGGAGAAACCCCCACCGTGCTCATCTACTGGGGCGACAACAACGGCGGCACCACCCCGGAATCGTGGGACCAGTTCAACGACCTCTCCACTCAGGACGGTGCCTTCGTGGACGCCCTTGCCAACCTCACCGACGGGGTCACCTACTACTTCCGCTGCTTCGCCTCCAACTCGGGTGGCTCCGCCTGGGCGGCTTCCACCGGGAGCTTCACCACCCTGACCTTCGGTCTCGCCTCCCTCACCAACTCCGCCGCGACCAACGTCGCGGGCGTCTCAGCGCAAATCAATGGCACCGTCACCGCCACCGGTGGTGACAGCCCGGTGGTCGAGATCCACTACGGCACCACCAACGGAGGCACGAACCCGGGATCCTGGGACACCTCCGTGACCATCGGCACCCAGTCGGGCTCCTTTTCCACCACGCTCAACTCCCTCGCCGCCAGCACCACCTACTTCTTCACCGCTTCAGGAACCAACATCGCCGGACAAGGGTGGGCCACACCCTCGCTCAGCTTCACCACCCCTGAGATCTCCGACCTCGTCATCAACGAATTCATGGCATCCAACGGGGGCGGCACTCCGGCTCCGAACCAGGTGCCCGGCGCCACTGAGGACTGGATCGAGATTCACAACCGGGGTAACACCACCGTCAGCCTCGCCGGCTGGCACCTTACCGACAGCGCAGGGAACCTGAACAAGTGGACCTTTCCCCCGGGAATCACCCTAGCGATGGGCGACTTCCTGGTGGTCTTCGCCTCCGGCAACAACGCGCCGGACGCCAATGGCAACCTGCACACCAACTTCAGTTTGAGCGCAGGCGGCGAGTACGTCGCGCTGGTCCGCCCCTCGCTCACCGTGGCCAGCGAGTTCGGACCCAGCGCCATGAACTACCCCTCGCAGCAATCCGACATCTCCTACGGACTCCATCCCGGCACCCTGGAGTCGGTCTACTTCCAGACCCCCACCCCCGACGCTCCCAACGATGCCGGCGGACAACTGCTGGTCGAGGACACCCAGTTCAGCCACAAGCGTGGCTACTACACCTCGGCCATCAACCTCTCCCTCACCACCAGCACCCCCGGTGCCACGATCCGCTACACCCTGGATGGGACCGTTCCCACCCAATCCACCAACGGCAGCACCTACTCCAGAGCGATCCCGATCAACACCACCACCGTGCTGCGCGTGCGGGCCTTCAAGAGAGGCCTGCAGGAGACCAAGGTGGACACCCAGAGCTACATCTTTCCAAGCTCAGTGGGCACCCAAACCCGGCCTTCCGGTTACCCGACGAGGTGGGGAAGTGAGCCCACCGCCGACTACAACGTGGACATTCAGATCACCCAGTCGCGCCAGTACCGTACCCGCTTCCTGGAAGGGCTGCGGGACATTCCCACTCTCTCGGTCACCGGCGAGGAGGACGACTTCTTTGGTTCGAACGGGATCTACGTCGACACCCAGGACCGCAATATCGAAGCCGCCGTCTCCGCCGAATACTTCCATCCCGGCCCCGTGACCGACGGCGTCAACATCGAGAACGGGTTCCAGATCGACTGCGGATGCAAGCTGCAGGGCGGTGCCAGCCGCACTCCGAGCAAGGCGATCAAGCACTCCTTCAGCCTGCGCTTCCGCGACCTCTACGGGGCCGGGAAACTCAACTACCCGGTCTTCGATGGGACCACTGTCACTACTTTCGACAGCATCCACCTGCGAGCCATGTACAACAACTCGTGGATCCACAGCAACAGCGGCCAGCGCGCCCGTGCCACCATGATCCGCGACCAGTGGGCACGTGACTGCATGATCGACATGGGCAATGCCGACGGTGGGCAGGGGCACTTCGTGCACTTCTACATCAACGGCATCTACTGGGGCGTCTTCAACCTCCACGAGCGCCTCGAAAACGACCACTACGCAGCCTACAACAACTATGAAGACGACGAAGTGCTCGGGCTGAATCCGGGCAGAATCACCTCGGAGGAGAACAGTTCCTTCAATGCCATGAAAGCGGTCGTCACGAATTCTCGCAGCCCCTGGTCCCGGATCCAGACCGTCCTCGACGTCGACAATTACATCGACTTCGTCATCACCGAGTACTTTGGCCGCAACGCCGATTTGAAATCCAACGACAACTGGCGCGCGGCGGGCGGAGGCAGCGCCAACGCCCCCTGGCGCTTCTACTGCTGGGACACCGAGAGAATCCTTGAGGACCATACCTCCACCAGCGCCCCCAGCAACAGCGGATCCCTCGACGGAGCCCTTATCTTCGATAATCTCGAGGACCACCGCGAATTCCGGGTCCGCTTCGCCGATCGTGCCTACAAGCACCTCTTCCATGGCGGAGCCCTCACCAACCTTGAGAACCGCGGCCGCTTTCAGAATTACGCCGACCAGATCGACACCGCGATCGTGTGCGAATCCGCCCGCTGGGGCGACGACCGGAGCGGAGGGGGATTCAGTGCCAACTACGCACGCAACGAAAACTGGACTCGTGCAGTGTACGGAACTCCAGGCGGACCGGGCACGAGCCCGAGCAACGGCGTGCTGGGCTCCTGGTTCCCGACTTCAGGAACCAACCGTACCGACCGCATGATCAGCGCCTGGCAATCGAAAAGATTTTCGGGCAGCTCCGACACCTACCTCGGGACCATCACGGCACCTCTCTTCACCGTCAACGGGGGGAACCAGCACGGCGGTGAAATCCCCGGCGCCGGAACGCTCTCCGCCACCGCGCCCTCCGGATCGATCTACTACACCACCGATGGGACTGATCCGCGCCTCGAAGGCGGCAGTCTCGCGCCCGGGGCTATCCTCCTCTCCGGCAGGATAACCTTGCCCGCCAGTGGACTGGTCCGCATGAGGGCCCGGGTGGGCCGCGCCGATTCGTGGTCACCGCTGAGCGAGGCCATCTTCTATCTCGAACGCCGCGCCACCGCCTCCGATCTGCGCATCACCGAGATCAATTACAATGCAGCCCGCGGCAACGCAGTGGAAGCCGAGGCCGGGGCGAATCTGGCGGCTCCCCGCCTCTTCACCGGTGGGGATTTCGAGTTCATCGAGATCTGCAATGTCAGCACCACTGCCGTCAACCTTGATGGGGTGAAGTTCACAAACGGGCTCACCTTCACCTTCCCCGTCACCAACCTTCCCGCGGGTGGATACGTGGTGGTGGTCGAAGACCTGGAAGCATTTGAAGTGCGCTACGGCAAGGACCCCACGGTGGCAGGACAGTTTGCCGGCACCCTCGAAAACGATGGCGAACGCATTGCCTTCGCGATCTGGAACGGCACCGGTGGCCAGGACTTCACCTTCGACGACGGAGGAACCTGGCCGGGACGAGCCGACGGATTCGGATCCTCACTTGAAATCATCGACACTGCCGGCGACTACGGAAACTCGGAGAACTGGCGTTCCAGTTGCCAATACAATGGCTCACCGGGTGCTCTCGGAGCCGGCCTCGACGGTCGCATCGTAGTCAACGAGGTCCTCACCAACACCAATCTCCACGCCATCGATCGCATCGAACTTCACAACACCACCGGGGCCTCGATCCCGGTGGCCAACTGGTACCTCTCCGATGCCAATACCAACTA
>JAAZXD010000081.1 GCA_014240355.1 Roseibacillus sp.
GCCTTTCGACCTCTCCCCTTTCCTTCCCCTATCCGGGCGGGAAGAAAGATGCCTTCAGGATTCCGGTTCTGCTGCGACCCTATGTGACATCTCCCTCCTCATCCGGAAACACTTCAAACTCTCCCGGGATCTGATATTGCCCAACGACCTCACCGGGACGGCCCTTCACGAGGTGACAATGACCCGTCTTTCCCTACCCCGATTTTTCTCTGTTCTTCCAGGGACAGCTTACCGAAGGTAACACCCGAGAGAAACCCTCACCCTCATGTCCCCTGAGTTCAACACCCTCGCCATTGTTCTCCTGGTCGCCCTCCTTCTTCTCTGGAAGCTCGATTTGGTGGCCACCCTGCTCAACCTGGGCGCCCTCAGACCGGAACTGCCCGGGGAATTCACTGATGTCTACGACGCGGAGAAGTATGCCAAATCCCAGGAATACACCCAGGCCCATTCCCGATTCGGCATCATCTCTTCCATCACCTCCCTGACCATCCTGCTGGTCTTCTGGTTCTTAGGTGGATTCAGCTGGCTTGATACCTGGACGCGCTCCCTGGAACTAGGCGACGTCACTACCGGCATGGCCTACGTCTTTGCCCTCCTCCTCGGCAACTACCTCCTCACTCTCCCCTTCACCATCTATGACACCTTCGTCCTGGAGGAGCGCTTCGGGTTCAACAAGACCACTCGCCGGACATTCCTCGTCGACCAGAGCAAGTCGATCGTCCTCATGACCCTTATCGGCGCGCCTCTCCTCGCCGGCATCCTCCTCATCTTTCATCATGTTCCCCAAGCATGGTTCTGGGCCTGGGTCGCCTTCAGCATCTTTGTCCTGGCCATAACCTATCTCGCCCCTTCCCTCATCATGCCGCTCTTCAACAAGTTCGAACCGATGGAGGACGGTGAACTCAGGGATGCCATCTACAGGATGGCGGAAGAATGCGATTTCCCCCTGACCGAAATCACAGTCATGGACGGTTCGCGACGTTCCGCCAAGTCCAACGCCTTCTTCATGGGATTTGGCAAGAGCAAGAAAATCGCCCTTTACGACACCCTGGTTGAAAACCACTCCACCGAGGAACTGGTCGCCGTGCTGGCTCACGAAATCGGACACTTCAAGCGCAGGCACATCATCCAGCGCCTGGTCCTTTCCATCCTTCAGTTCGGCCTCCTCTTCTACCTTCTCGGGCACCTCATCAATCCCGAAAGCAGCTTCGCGCAGCAACTTTTCGCCGCCTTCGGCATTCCCGCCGACCACATTTCTCCGCATGCCGGACTCATCTTCTTCGGCATCCTCTTCAGTCCGGTCAGTCGCTTCCTGGGAATTCTCCTCAACGCCTGGTCACGCAAACACGAGTTTGAGGCGGATGCCTACGCCGCCCAGGTGCAGAAAACCCCTGATCACCTGATCGCCGCCCTGAAGAAACTCTCCGCCGATAATCTTTCCAACCTCACCCCGCACCGGTTCCGGGTCATCCTCGACTATTCCCACCCGCCCGCTCTCGTCCGGATCGCCGCCCTCCGAAGCCTTGCGCCGACATCAACATCGTGACGGAGCTTCGCGGTGACAAGACTCCTCCTCACCCATCTCAGCGCGGCCCTCGCCGGAGGACTGATCATCTTCCTGCTCGTTGCCAGGGATAACCGACCGGATCCTTCCGGTCACCGGTCTCTCAGGGAAGTCCCTGATCGTCCCGGCAATTCCAGGTTCCCCTCTCGAAAATCATTCCGGGTCCCCGGATCTTCTGCTTCCGTGGGATCCTCCGGGAAAGAGCAGCGAAACGATTTCCCCGAGGTGGAGGAGGCCGAGGAATTCCTTCGGCAGGCAGGCCTTCACCACCCCTCCAGGTCCGAGCTGGAGAATTATCTTTCCTCCCGCAATCATTCTGCCGAGGCGTGTCTCGCGGCCGGATTGATCCTTCAGGATACCGAACTCCTGAAGGAGGCTCTCGAAAGGGAGCCCTCCAATCCACACGCCCTCTTCACCCTCGCTTCCCGCGAGGACTTTCCCTCCTCCCAACGCCTGGCCTGGGCCGCACAGCTTCACGAGCTGCAACCGGAAAACGCCCTTGCTTCCTATCTCATCGCCAAGCTCAACTGGGAAGCCGGGGAAATCGACTCTGCACTCGAATCGCTTGAACGGGCACACCAGCAGCCCGGCTTTGAGAGCTTCGCCTCTGAATCCATGATGGCAGTGACGGACGCGCTTCGCGCCACTGGAAGCAGTCCAGGCGGGGCCGCCCTCTACAGCTCCCTGACAAGCGAAGTGCCCCACCTCTCTGAACTGCTTTCCCTGAGCAGGAATCTGCAGGGGTATTGGCAGGAGGCCCCACCCGGGGAAGCTGCCATCCTGAGAGAGCAAAACGCTGCCCTGGGGGCGCGTCTGGCCCAGGGCGGGGAATCAGAATTCCTCATTTCGGAACTGGTCGGCCTCGCCATCCAGAACACCGCCTACGAAGACCTTCCGCAGGACGCTCCCCTGCCTCGCGATGGCATTGATTCACAGCAGCTGGAACAATCCATCGAGCAACGCCGGTTCGAAATCCGGGAAATCTCTCAGCCTGGCCCGATTGAACTCCTGCGGGCCTCGCCAGAGATGATCGAAGGCTATGCCATGCGTGTTCATGCCCTCGGCGAACTCAAAGCCCTGAGCTGGCTGCGCTCACATGCCCAACCGCCCGGGGAATAAGAAAACATCCCTTCCCCGTCTCCTCACTCCGCACCAACTCCGCGTCGTTCTCGATTACTCTGATCCTCCCGTCCTCGTTCGCATCCAGGCCCTCCGCGCCCTTCCCCAAGGGATCTCCTCGTGATACAGGTGGGGGAGTGAAGCCCGTGCTCAAACGTCTCTCTGCCCCAATGAAGAATCTCTTCCCTCTCCTCTTCTTTGCGGCGACCTTCCTCACCGCCTCCGCCCACCGCATCCAGGCGAAGGAACCCGGCCCCTTCAAGATCCTCACCTACAACGTCCTCTACGGCTTCAACTTCCAGAAGTCCACTGACCTCGGAGCGCAATGGATCAAGGGCCAGCATGCCGACCTGGTCGCCCTGCAGGAGATGACCAATTACACCCAGGTCAAGCTCACTGCCCTGGCGAAGAAATGGGGCCACCAGCACTCCGTCATCCTGAAAGAGAACGGCTTCCCGGTCTGCCTCACCGCCAACTCTGCCATCGAAGTGATCGAGAAACGTGTCGAGGACATGTGGCACGGATATCTCCACTGCAAAGTGCGTGGAGTGAACATCTTCGTGGTGCATCTCTCGCCTTCCAATCACAATGTTCGTGTCAAGGAAGCGGGCATTCTCTGCGCAAAGGTGAAACTCCTCCTCGCCGCAGACCAACGGGTCATCATCATGGGCGATTTCAACTGCAACTCACCCCTCGACCGGGATTGGCTTGAAGCGCAACCGAGCACGCAGGAATGGCGGGAGAAATTGCCCGACAATGCCGATCCCGGCTACCTCACCATGAGCCAGTTCCACGCAGCCGGCCTCTATGACCTCGTCCACGAAAAATGCCCCGCCGCCCAGGTCCGACTCGGCACCTTCTCGACCCGCATCAAGAAGCAGGACCGCCCCGGCGACCGCTGGCGCATCGACTTCATCCTCACCGACCCCACTCTCGCCCTCCGCTGCATCAACGCTGATACCCCGCGCGATCCCGTCCTCCACAAGATCTCCGATCACTTCCCGGTCCAGGCCACCTTCCGTTGATCGCATTCTCCCCTACGATTCCCTCAGTCTTGAAATCTGGGTCTGAAGTGATTTGGAGCTTGGAGACTTGAGCTTCGGCACCACTCCACCTGCCTCGACCGCCTCATTCCTTGCCCCAAATGCTCAAGCCTCTCCCTTGATCGGCACTGCAATTGCTTCGCACTCCTTCTCCCAGCCAGGAAAATTCCATACATTGGGAAATCCCCTGCACTGCGCCGGCTTCACCTCGTGAATGCGGCATTCATCCCCCTCCAGCATGATGCACTCCGAACTCGCGTCCTTGTCCACAAGGGACAGACCGGTCCGGTTCGCCCGGATCCTCGTAAACTCCTGGACGAATTCGTGTTCCCTCATCCCAAGGAAGACTGCAATTTTCGCAATCTCCTCATCCTCAACTGCCACATCCCCGGCCCATCTGCAACACGCTGTGCAACGCTGGCAGACGTAGTGATAGCGCGGTTTGTTAGACACGTAACAAGCTGGGAGATCTCAGGAGGAAAATCAGATATCCAGAAGCAATCTCCTTCCTCCCCGAGACATGCAACAGCTCCGGGATTCTTAACCCGGCAGATGCTTTCCCCTCACCGACTCGCATAGGCCGGACCCTGGATGGTGATCTGGTCATGATACCTCTTCACCTTTGCCTGAAACCCGCGCCACTTCCGGCCGGGCCTTCCGTTATCAAGAAGGAAATGCGGGCAATTCTTGTGCGCCGGGCTCATCCCGTGGCGTGGCCAGTGATAGTGGGGCACCACCTTCGAGAGCGGGATATCGTATTTGTACATCAGATACGCCGCCAACTTGGCAGTGCGATCAACCGTGCGGGTCCGGCTGTTACCCCGATGCTCGCACATTTCGATCCCGATCGAATATTTGTTCCCCGGTCCGTTGAGGTCAGCATGCCGCCCCGTGATATTGGTCGGCAAATGCTGCACTGCCACATTCTCGTCGACCGTGTAATGCCAGGACAGGCTCCCAAGCTTGCTGCCCTTCAGGGCCAGCGAGTGCCGCCATGAATCAGCTCCCCTGCTCCAGTTCTGCGTACTGTGAATAGTAATATAGCGGGGTCTCATGCTGCTCTGGCCACGTCGCCCACGTGCGCTTCTCGGCAGGTAGTCCTTGTGCACCCGGACTTCGGCCAGGAGCGAGGTGGGCAACTTGAGCGGAACGAGAGCCCGCGCGGCCACCGACACGTTCTGGTAGGTTCGGTTCGGGGTCACCCTGACCGCCTGTGAGTCCTGGCCACTCAACTTCCCACTTCCGGTTCCGGAACACCCCGCTACCAGGAGCGAAGCCGCGACAGCCATTCCACTTATTGAATGAATGCAGATATTCCGTATAGGCATAATATCAGTTATCGACACGTTATGAACAAAATAACGGATTGTTCACATTTGTGAAGATCTAAGTTGCGTCTCCTCCTCCCCCCTGCCTCTGTCGTGCCAGAATCAGCTTCGATTCCTCAATATCAGCAATTGATTCCCCCGCGGAAGCCTTGGCTTTCGCCCGGCACCACTGTGCCTTGGAACAACTCGTGACGGATTCCAGGGGTGCCGCTCCCCTCTCTCTGGGCCCGATCGAAACTCCTGCCCACGCCTTCCTGGCAGCCCTTCTTTCCAAGGCTGTCGAACCTGGGTCCAGACTCTGGATCCTCGGTGGATCGGCCCGTCACCGCGAACGACTGGCAATGGAACTGCACGGCTGGCAGGTCGATGCGATCACACTGCCCGATCCTCCCCTTGAGAATTTCGAGATCCAACTGGCGGACCCCGAACGGGACGCCGAACGCCTGGCTGCCTTTCAACGCCTCCGTGAAGATCCCGGGGACGGTTCGCCGGCAGTGACTCTCGCCTCCTCCGAGGCCTTCGCCCACTCCGCGCCATCTCCCGACGAATTCCTTGCCTCCATTCTCAGCCTGAAGGTCGGCGGGCAGCAGGATCCCGACGAATTGAAGGAAACGCTCCGCGCCGCCGGCCTGGAGGAGGTTGCCCAGGTCCATGCCCGCCAGCAATTTTCCAACCGCGGCGCAATCCTCGACATCTTCCCGGTGCAGGCTCCCACTCCCCTGCGGTTCGAATTTTTTGACCGTGAACTCGAATCGCTTCGGGAGTTCGACCTTGATTCACAGACTTCGATCCGTCGCCTCGATCATGCCGAACTCGTCCTCACTCCCCCCCCGCTGGAACAACGGGTAGCGGACTGGTTCCGTGACGGCGATACGATTCTCGGCCTGGACGACGGAGTCGAGGACGCCGATATCATATTCACTGACGACCCCACCAGAAACGAATCGAATCTGGAAGCCTATGGCACTCCCTTTGCTCACTTCGATGCCGGCGACTTCATTCTGCACGAAGCACAGCAGAGCACGGTCTTTCATCACATCAACGACTGGCTTGCCAACGGATGGATCGTTTGTATCGCCGCCGCCACCGAGGGCGAAAGGGAGCGCTTCCACGAACTTGGCGGCACCCATCTTCCAGCAGGAGGATACCACTTTCTCGATCTGGCCCTCCCGGAAGGTTTCGTCCTGCGTTCAGCCAAGTTGGCAATCCTCTCCCTCGCTGAACTCCTGGGCCGGTATCAAACCACCGTTCGCCCATCCCGCCTGCAGCACCTTGAGAAAGCACGCTCGCACTCCGCCGCCACCGAATTGGACCAACTCAACGAAGACGACCTCGTCGTGCACGCCGACTACGGCATCGGACGCTACCGGGGATTGAGCCGGGACGACGAAGGAGAAGAGGAATTATCCATCGAATACCGGGACGGGAGCACCCTGCACGTCCCCATCGACCAATCCCACCTCGTCTCGCGCTACGTCGGGGGTGGAGGGAAATCTCCTCTTCTGAGCAGACTGGGTGACGGACGCTGGAGCAAGGTCCGCAGGTCCGCGGAGGCCGCGATCATGGACTATGCTGCTCGCCTCCTGCGCACCCACGCAGAACGCGATTCTCAGAGAGGCCACGCCCATCCCTCTGACACCAAGTGGATGTGGGAATTCGAAAACTCCTTTCCCTTCACCGAGACCCCGGATCAGATCCGGGCCATCTCCGAGACCAGGGCCGACATGGAATCAGAGCAACCCATGGATCGCCTGATCTGCGGCGACGTCGGCTTTGGCAAGACCGAAGTGGCCATTCGCGCAGCCTTCAAGGCGGTAACCGGCGGATCCCAGGTTGCGATCCTGGTCCCCACCACCGTCCTGGCGGAACAGCACTGGCGTACTTTCCGGGAACGCATGAGCGAGTTCCCCATCCGCATTGAACTTCTCAGTCGTTTCCGTAAACCCGGCGAAATCGCTGAAACCATCGAGGGTATTGCCAATGGCGGCGTCGACATCGTGATCGGCACCCACCGCCTCCTTTCCGGCGACGTTTCCTTCCAGAACCTCGGTCTGGCAATCGTGGACGAGGAGCAGCGCTTCGGGGTGAAGCACAAGGAGCAATTCAAGGAACGCTTTCGCCAGATCGACCTCCTTACCCTCTCAGCCACGCCTATTCCCCGCACATTGTATTTCTCGCTTATGGGTGTACGCGACATGTCAACCATTGACACTCCCCCCCCCAACCGCATCCCCGTTCACACTTCTGTCTGTGCCTATGACGAACGAATGATACGGGACAGTGTGCGCCGCGAGCTGGAGCGCGAAGGACAGGTCTTCTTCCTTCACAACCGCGTCCAGAGCATCGAGATGGTCAGGAACCGCCTGCAGGAGCTGGTTCCTGAAGCAAGGATCCTCGTGGGTCACGGGCAGATGGGGCGGGCCGACCTAGAAGAGGTCATGCATGCCTTCGTCGACGGGAAGGCGGACGTCCTTCTCTCCACCACCATTATCGAGAGCGGCATCGATATTCCCAATGCAAATACCATCCTCATTGACCGGGCCGATCGCTTCGGACTGGCTGACCTGTACCAGTTGAGGGGGCGGGTTGGCCGTGCCACCCGCCGTGCCTATGCCATCCTCATGCTCCCCCGTGACCAGATTTCCACGGGCGATGCAAAAAAACGGGTGAGTGCCATCAAACAGTATACCGCTCTCGGATCCGGCTTCAGGATCGCCATGCGCGATCTTGAGATTCGTGGGGCCGGCAACCTGCTCGGCACCCGGCAGTCGGGTCATATCGCCGCGGTGGGCTTTGATCTCTACTGTCAGTTGCTTCGCCAGTCAGTCGAGCAATTGAGCGGCCGAAAAGTGCAGCGGCGGACTGATGTTGTTCTCCGGGCCGACTTCCTCGCCTTCTCCGAATCGCGCTACGAGGACTCAGAGAAAGAACAACTTCCCGTCTATATTCCCGCCGGATACATCGCTGATTCAAGGGCCCGGCTGGCGGCCTACCGGGAATTGGCCAGCCTGGCCGGGCAGGACGAACTTCGCAGCTACGAGGAGCGTCTTCGCGATCGATTCGGACGGCTTCCCCTGCCGGCCCGCAACCTTATCCAGGTCAGCCAACTCCGGCTGGAAGCGGCCGCGGCCGGTGCCGAAATGGTGGAAATCCGTGGGGATCGCCTCATGGTGCAACGCAACGGCGGTTATCTTATGCTCGATAACAGCCACTTTCCTCGCTTGAGATCCAGGGATGCCAACAGTATCCTCCGTGAAGCAGTCGAATGGTTAGAATCCCTCAATCGGCCATGAAATCACTCCTCTACGCAACCACCCTTCTGGCGACTCCTCTCCTCGCCGCACCGGTTCCCCTCCTCAAGACCGCCGCCACCGTCAACGGCAAGATGATCACTACGCGGGAGGTTCAGCAGCAACTTGCTCCCACCATCGCGATGCTGATGGCAAAGTATCCACGCCGCGGTGAGCAGTTTCAGAAGGCCCTCACGGAAGCCCACAAGGAGGTGCTCGACCAGCTCATTGAGCACAAACTGGTGCTCAGCAAGCTCGAGGAGAAACAACTGCAGATTCCGGATCACATCGTCAAACAGGATATCGAACAGTTTATCCGCATCAACTTCAAGGGGAGTCAGGAGGAATTCCGCAAATACCTGAAGGCCATCAGGATGACCCGCCGGGAATTTCAGAAATCCCAGCAGGAGAAGATCCTGGTCCAGTCCTTCAAGCGTGAGCAGTTCAAGGATGTGGCACCCGCCACCGACGCTGAAATCAGGAAGCGCTTCAGCGAACGCTCGGGCGACCTGCGCGACCGCACCAAGGACCGGATCACCTTTCGTAAGATCTACATCCCGGCCATCGACCAGAACAACCCGATCGCCACACAGAATGACCAGCTCACCCTGGCTGAAAAACTGGCAGTCCAGGTGAAGGGGGAGGCCGACTTCGCCTCCATCGCCCAGGCCCACTCCTCCGGCGCCTTCGCTGACAAGGGCGGCCTCTGGGAGAACACCCTTCGCTCCGATCTCGAGGTCGGGTTCGCCGACATCATCTTTGAAGCCTCCGAAGGTGACATCCTGGGTCCGCTCAAGGACAGAATCGGGTTCACCATTGTGAAGATCGTCAAGATCAACCAGGGGCCCCTGCCTGCCCTCGATCCCAAGATGCGGGAACGCATGCGGACGGAGGTCGAGATCGAAAAACGCTCCGGCCGCTACGCGGAGTGGATCAAGATGCTCAAGCGCACCGCCATTATCCGGCGCAACGCATAATCACCCTTCCCTGCGAAGGTCAAAAAGCACCATGCACACCGCTGTCTACGCCGGGAGCTTCGATCCTCCGACCAACGGACACCTCTGGATGATCCAGCGTGGTCTCGAGTTATTCGACCGCCTCATTGTCGCGATCGGCACAAACCCCGAGAAACATTACAGTTTCACCCTTGAGGAACGCCTTGAACTCCTGGAGGTGTCGGTGCCCTCCTGTGAGCGACTCACCTTCTCACACTTCGATAACCGCTACCTTGTCGACTACGCCAAGGAACAGAGTGCGGCCTATATCCTGCGTGGTGTACGCACCGCTGCCGACTATGAATACGAACGCGTCATGCGTCACATCAACGCGGACCTGGCCCCGGAAATCACCACCATCTTCCTCATGCCTCCCCGGGACATCGCGGAACTGAGTTCCAGCATGGTCAAGAGCCTGATCGGTCCCGAGGGGTGGGAGGACACGGTGCGGCGCTACGTCCCGAATCCCGTTTTCGAAGCCCTCTCCTCGGCAAACAGAGACGTGTAGACAGGATCCGCACGGTTCCCATTCGTCTGTCGACTGTTCCCGGTTCCCTCTTTATTCTTCCCCTCATGCAAACCCTCGCCATCGCGCTTGGCGCCCTCGTTCTTTACCTGGTGGCCTACCACACCTACGGCAGGTTCCTGGCCCGCAGGATCTTCAAGCTCGATCCCGCGGCCCGGGTCCCCTCCGTCGAGATGGAGGACGGCACCGACTACGTCCCCACCAGCAGGGGCGTCATTTTTGGGCATCACTTCACCAGCATCGCGGGAACCGGTCCCATTGTCGGGCCCGCCCTGGCGGTGATCTGGGGGTGGGTGCCCGCCCTGCTCTGGGTTCTTTTCGGATCCATTCTCATCGGTGCGGTCCACGATTTTGGTGCCCTCGTGGTTTCCATACGCAACCGGGGCCAGACGGTGGGAGATATCGCAGGACGGGTCCTCAGCAAGCGCACCCGCCTCCTCTTCCTCTCCGTCCTCTTCCTGGCCCTCACCATTGTCCTGGCCATCTTCGGACTGGTGATTGCTAGCGTGTGGGATCTGTACCCGCAGTCGATTTTCCCCTGCCTCATCCAGATCCCTCTCGCCGTTTTGATCGGCGTCTATTTGCACCGGCGGGGCGTCAACATTCTCATCCCCTCCAT
>JAAZXD010000082.1 GCA_014240355.1 Roseibacillus sp.
GCAAGGTTGCCCCACGAGTCAATGAGTCGGACGCACTCTCCACTGTTGCTGAGATTATCGGTGAAGGGACCGAGGACACGTGCACCTGGATGGGCCTGCCGGGTATACTCAGGGTTGGAGGCAACCACCAGGTATTCCCCCGGAGCAAGGCTCGTGCCACCAGGAAAGGCGTATGTTACTCCCTCGTCGATTCTCCATCCCCCCAGATCGATTGCGGAGCCAGAGTTGTTATACAGTTCAACATACTCCCCATCCCGCTGGCTCGAAGGAGGCTCCACCATCAACTCGGTCATCACGATACCCGTTTCCCTGGTGGGATTGTTGAGAGCATCCTTACTTCCCACCACTGAAGAGTAAAACTCCCCCGATCCATCCGGGTAGGCCGCCGAGTAATCCCTCCCGGATGCCTGCTCCACAACGGCGGCATCGATCACACGGTTTCCTGCGTCGATGAGCCAGAGCACTTCGTCGCCACCTCCCGTGGAGAAGGAAACCGGCCAACTCCTGACTCCCTGGGGCGAAATCGATCCAGTGAGGGGAACCTTGTCAGTGAAATCACGGCGACTCGAAAGAAAGAGTCCCGACATGTTCTGGATGACGCTGCTGCCATTATGGAGTTCGATCCAGTCGATATCCCCTCCGGCATCGTAGTGCACTTCATTGATGGCAAGCACGGTCCCGAGTTCCGAGGCACTTGAGTTGGCCGCATCCCGGGTGGGCGAGGTGAAAAGAAACCAGCTGCCTGATCCTGATGGCTTGCGTCCCAGGGAACGTCCGTCGATGGGCATGGCGGTATCGACTCCGTTCACGATGGTGGACCCGTCACTCTGGGTCAGATAGACCACGGTGGGACTGCCCACCGTAAGGCCGGCCTCCGAGTAACCGAGGGAGACGAGACCGCCCGCCGGCACGTTGAGCGCACCTGGGATCTGGTACTTGGTCAGGTTGCTCACCGAGTCGCTGAGATACCAGCCCCCGATATCCATGTCCGTCCCGGTGGGATTGTAGAACTCCACGAATCCCGTTCCGTTCTGCGGAAGCACCTCGTTGATCACGATACTCGGTGCATTCGGAGTGGAAATATTCACCCGCGCGCCGAAGACCACGTCCGAACTGCTTGTTCCCGTCTGATGCACCTCAACCGCAAGAACATTGGTCCCCACCACCAGCGACGGAGCACTGCTGGTAACAACGGCTTCCTCTTCGCTGGCATCACTAATCGTGCGACTGGCGGTGGTGGTATGACTTGCGCCCTCGCTCACTCCAATACCGCCCAGCCATTGACCATTGAGCCAGAAGCCCGCCCCATCATCGAGAATGGTGTCGATCGAGATGCCCGTGCCCACCACCGTGGCGTTGAATTCAAAGGTGGTCCGGAAGTAGTAGGTGAGGATGTCGTTTCCCGGAGAGTTGGGGTTTTCGAACGGGGTTGTAATTCCAGGAGAGGGCACCACTGAAGTTTCATAGCCGTAGAGTCCCGGACCGCTGTCCCACCCTGCATCATTGAAACCCACCTCTTTCCAGGATGTGCCCTGGTTGGATCCGTCATCGAGATACTTCCAGCTGTGGTCGAAATTGATGTAGGGAGCCCCTACCGAAAGATCGACTTCCGGATTGGAATAGGGCTCCTCTGCGGCAGTCGGCTCCCCCGTTCCGGGAGTTCCCCCAGGCGCGCTGCTAGGACCCCAGAGACGATAGTCATCGATGGCATAATTGTCATTCTTCAGAACCAGGCTGTGCCCGCCCCCATCCGCTTCAATGGACCACGGTGCCCGGTCATCGTAGCGAAGAGTACATACCATCGCACCGTTCTTGTCGCGCAGGTTGATTCGCTCGCCTTCGTTGGCCATGGAACCGGTCCAGGGACCGAAGACCCTTACCGATCCGGGCAGACTGTAGGCGGCCCGGAAGGCGGCTGGATCAACCCCACAGATCACGATGCGTTCCCAGGGTTTGAGAAAATTGCTCTCGTGGTCGCCATCGTTGTATCCCGGGAAGTCGTATGCGACCGCCCCGCGTATACGCCACTGCGCGATATCAAAAACCGTCGCGGTGAGGTTCTCGACTTCCAGAAATTCGTAGAGGCCTGCCGGGGGATGATACATCACCTCGCTGATGACAACCTGCTCTGCCTTGATCTGTGAGAACGAACCGACTGCCATCAGGACAGTGGGGATCAACGGGTGGACTTTCATGTGAGATTTTTCTGAGAGGGGTGACGTTCTGACACCACGGGCCTTTAGAATATCGTCACTCTGCATTCGGGCAAAGTTGAATGATCACGCCAATTCCTGCTAATTCAGCCATCTTTACCCCAGAAGAGGCACCCGGTCAGCCCCCCCAAGGCGGCGGCATGACCCTGGTTAAATCAACGCTTCAATCACGACCCTGCCTCCCCTGCACTACTCAACAATCACGCGATAGAAGAGTTCGGTGGCCCCTGCCCCGTCATGAGGAATCATGGTGGTGCCCTCCGTGGCCTCCACGGTAGAAACATCCGTCCAACTTCCCTCCGCCAGGTCCGGGCTCACCTGCAGGGTGTAGCTCCGCCCCGGAACGCTGTTCCATGTCGCCTGGGTGGCACCTCCCACGCGCACCACTTCGATAAGGCGAAAGACCGAGAGACGGTCCAGGGGATCGGTCCCGGCCGCCACCTCTGCGCCATCGAGCGCACCATCGCCATCGGTGTCAGGATTGAGAGGATCCGTTCCGATCGCCGCCTCTTCGCTATCGTCCAGTCCATCATTATCCGGGTCACCGAGGGACACTTCACCGGGTGTTCCGCCCACCTCCACACTGGCACGCCAGTTGGCAGGATCATTATAGTTTCCTTCCGTGTCGATCACTTCCAGGGAAGCCCCCAGTCCATCCGCTTCAATTGGCCAGGACGGTTGATCAGAATACTGGAAATCGTGGATGATGTCTCCCTGCGGATCAATGAGCACGATCGACTCGCCACCATTGCTCACACTGCCATCCGCCCATGCCGCCAGAACCCGGATGCTTCCCCCGTAGATGGCCTCGAAGTCGAGTTCGTCGGCCACCACCACAGCCACCTCACCAGGTGCCAGGTCGATATCGCCGAAAACCAGTTCGGCAAAGGGATCGCCGTCCTGGAACTGTACCTGAGAGAGATTGACGGTGGCGTTCCCGATATTCATCAGTTCGATGAACTCCAGATCGAACCCGTTTCCGAGATCGAGAGGATTATACATAATCTCCGTGATCCGCAGTGAGTCCACGGCCGGGCCGATCGCCGAGGCATCTGCCACCATGAAGTAATCAAACTCAAAACGGGCCATGATGGGCGCGGGCGTAGAGGCAAAGATTCCCGTCTGCGTGAGGGTGGATTCGGCCGCCATCCCCGCCACGTGAAGGGACTCCCAGACACCCGGGTTGGTCCGATAGTCGAAATGGAGGTCATCCCCCACCCGCCGGATGCGGACCACCGCGCTGTCTTTGACCCAGGAGATGGAGGCCAGGCGCGTCTCGGTCGTTCCCACGATTTTCTTCACCCGGAGGAAATCTCCGTTTTCCATGCCCACCGCATAAATCACCTGCTGTCCATCTTCCTGCGCCTTGAGGATCAGGCCCGCGATGAATCCTCCCTGCTGAATGTTGGAAAGTTTCACGTCGGTCTGCAGCAGGACGTCGTCGGTCCCGGAAACATCACGCCAGAGGACCGGATAGGCCGGTGTCTGACTGCGCATCGACTTGGCCACGTCGTCGTTCAGTTTGAGGACCAACTGACCCGGTCGATCACCGAGAGAGTACCAGGCGCTCCCGCTGTAATCATGACGCACTTCCACGTTCTCTTCGGTCCACCCCTCCGAGAGCGTCTCATCGGTGAAGGGATGCCAGCCGGATTCCGCGTACACTGCAATCTGCCGGGTGGCCACCGTTTCACGCTGGTCGTCATCTTCCACCGTTGCGGTGAGGAGATAGAGCCCCGGTTGAGGGAACTGAACGTTAACACGATCAGGAGATGGATTATCCAGGACCGCCCCCTGATCTACTTCCCAGGAGAAGGTGAGGTCCGTGCCCTCCGGATCAAAACTCGCGCTCGCGTCCACCACCAGGGTCTCGTGCATGCCGATGTTGAAGGAAGACGGCGTGCTGTTGAGATCCACGACTGGAGGTGCATTACCACTCTTGTTGATGCTGAAAGTGTCACTGTCCACTATCAGGCCTTCCGAATCGAGCGCCTCGAACTCAAGGGCATTGCGCCCTTCCCTCAGGTAGATGCCCGAAACCGTCCACTCAGCCTGGTCGGTGAACTGGATCACCGCCTCCGGGTGCCCGACCACGCGGATATCGAAAGCCCGGTGATTGCTTGTCCCCTCCAGGTCTATGACATTCTCCGAAGTGTTGGAGGGGCCACTCACTTCAAAGCGCGCGTTGGAGACCGCGCTTCCAATCTCGTTGTTCATGGCATAGCTCACCCGCCCGTTGTTGAAGTTGTGGTACCTGCTCGGGTTGATGGAGACTCTCCTGTTGGAGCGCGTTTCCAAGTCGAACCAGGTCTCGAGGCGCTCGGAATCCTTGGTGTACTTTTCCACCATCTCACCGATGTAGTAGTTCACCCGCTGCTCGACATAGGGCTTATAGAAGAAGTTGCGCACGCCCGGAAGGCCCCCGATGAAGGGAGCCGAGGTATTCCCAAAGGTGAGATCGGAGTCCCACTGCAGCAGGATCCACTTGCCATCGCTGTACCTGCGCAGGAAATAACCGTTCTTGCCCCGGTTGCGGGTAAGGGTATCCCAGTCGTCGATCCAGCCCCGCACCACTGCATTGACCGCCATCAGATCAATGTCCGCCATACGCTCCACTTCCTCGCGGGTGAAGCGGTTCTGTCCCACCGCAAAGACCCAGTTGAGGAAGGACCCGTAATCGTATTCATCCTCCCGGGAACGTTTCATCCACTCGGCGTGGTACATGTTGGGTTCAACACTGCGACCGTCCACTCCCCAGTCGGCATTCTCCTGAGAGCGGCCCCAACCGTCGTCGAACCACCACTCGTCATCGATGCGGTAAAGCTCCCCCTTCTCTCCCTGCTCCCAGTTGCGTTTCAGGAAATCGTTGGCGTTGGTCTCCACGTCTTCCCGGATCATTGCCGGTCCGTTGTTGATCACGATTCGAATGAACTCGTTTTCGTTCGAGGGATGCCCGAGAAGATACAGCCAGTAGCGCGTCAGACGGTTGTTGTGGGACCTGCCCTGCACCGGGTCGTCATCGATCGCACGGCGGGACCAGCCCCGGTAACGCCTGTCCCGGGGACTCTTCCACTTGAGGCTCTTGCCCTGCGAGGTGCTGAAACCGTCGGAGCGCTGCCACGGACTCCCGGCCTTGCGAAACTCGGCATTGTAGATGATGTGCCGTTCGTTGGCGATGAAGGTGCAGTTGAAGAACTGGTTGGAGAGGCGGGGAAAGGCATAGTTGTAGGAGGAACCCTGTCCCGTATTCCCCAGGGCCTGCACGCTACGGGCAGACAGGATGAAGCGCTGGCTCCGCAGATCCCGTGGGACTGCGGTGGTATCAACGATGAACATGGCTGGTCGCGCCGGCGCCAGACTCGGCATCACGGTGGCATCTCCGTTCCCGTTGTCGCTCTCCACGTAGAACTGCGCAATCGTGCCATCCGAGGCATACTGGTCCAGGGTGGCCGTATAGATTCCGTCTCCCGCCACGTTGTCCCCGTTGGTCCCATCATCCACCATGAGGGTCGTGCTCCAGGGCGAATTCTGGTTCGTGCTGTCGAGGCGATGGCGCAGATTAACGGTGGGCACGGTGGCAGAATCCACTTTCACTGTGACCTCCACCGAATTGCCACGCGGAACGGCCGGACTGTGAATGAGTCCGCTCAGGGTAGGCACCGCCGCGGAAATCAGCGCCGAATTGGGTGCTCCCGCGGTCCCCAGATCCCTGGGCACGGGCAGCCGCAGCACCCCACCGAAGGAGCGGTCCCACGTGTGCACGATCACGGTGGGCTTTCCGTAGACCCACCGGGCCTCGCACGCAAATGTCAGGGAATCCGACCTGTTCATCCCGGTCACGTCGATCTCCACCCGGTTGGCCTTGATGTCCCCGTGACCGGTCGAGACAAGATGAAACTCGCGTCCCTCCATGTGGCTGAGGTGCTGGGTTCCCTGGCAGAGCCATCCGGTTGATCCCTGGCCGTTGTTGCTGACCCGCTCCCCGTTGCTCGGCAGCAGATTGGGTCCCACCCCCCTCACGGAAAAGTTCATGTTCCGCATTGCGATCTGGCAATCGCCCACGCCATGCATGTGCAACTCCTTATAGCTGCTCTCCTGACCCATCGTACGCAACCGGTCATAGCGGTCCGTGATGGAAAAGCTCGTCCACTCTCCCTTCTCTGACTCGTCGGAATCCCTCCAGGCAGTGGGGACGGAGTTGTCCATCTCCGGATGCCTCAGTTCGAGGGAGCTGCCGAGGCCGCCCGCTTTCTCGGGCCAGTCCCCGCCGGTATGGTAGTGAACCTCGTCCACCAGGTTGCCCCAGGCATCCTCAATGCGGAGGAGTTCGTTGTTATTGCTCAGGTTGCCGCTGTACTGACCGATGATGCGGGCCTGCGGGAAGGCGGCCCCCGTAATGCGCTGATTGGCAGCAATGATGACATGCTCGCCGGAGTCGATCACAGCCCCATCCGGGAAGCGGAAGCTCACTCCCTCCGAGATCTGCCAGCCACTCATGTCCACGCCGGAACCTCCCTTGTTGTAAAGCTCGATGAACTCCCCATCACGATGCCCGGAAGGCGGCTCTACCATGAGTTCGTTGATGACCACCCCGGTCTCACGATCCGGATTGTTCGGAGCGTCCCGGCTTCCCTGGGCAGAGGAGAAAAAGTCGGTCGATCCATCAGGGTAAGCCGCGGCGTGATCACGCCCCGTCTCCCGGTCATAATCCACCGCACTACGCACGACATTGTTGGAATCGACGAGGAAGGCCACGCTGTTGTTGGAGAACCCCACATCGAAGCTGAGAAAGCCATTCCCCGGCACTGATCCCGAGATATTCACCTTGTCGCCAAAGCCTCTGGCCCCGCTCAGGAAGAACCCGTCCACACTCTGAGGCGTCTGGGAGCTGTTGTGGATTTCAATCCAGTCGACATCCCCATTCTCGTCGAAATGCACCTCATTGATGAAGAGTGCGGAAACCACCGCACTGTCGGAATTGCCGGGAAATCCGCCCACTCTTGAACTGGAACCCCAGCTCCGGTAGTCATCAGTAGCGCGCTCGCTATCTGTCAGGACCAGACTGTGCCCCGCACCGTCGGGAGCAACAGGCCACGGGTACTCGTCATCGTAACGCACCGACGCCACGATGACTCCGTTCTTGTCCCGTAACGTGATCCGCTCACCCGCGTTGTCCAGAGAGCCCGTCCATGGACCGAACACCTGGATCGCTTCCGATACGCCGTAGGCGGCACGGAAGGCAGCAGGATCGCCCTCACAGACCACGATCTTCCGTCGACCAATAAGGAAGGAATCCGTGGCGGCGGCGGGATCGAATTGAGGGAAGGTGTAACTGACACCGCCGGTCACCTCCCATTCCGCAATATCAAAGACGGTAGAGGTAAGATTCTCGATCTCGATGAATTCCGGAAGCGGAGTTTCACCCTCTGGAACCATCTGCGGATGATACATGATCTCCCTGATGACAACCTGCTCGGCACGGAGAGATTGAGTGAACAAAGGGACACAAAGGAACGATATGGTGATCGCGAGGGAACGTTTCATCTTTCTGGGATCCTATAAAAAGGGGGAATAATGGATTTCGGCCGCCCAGTGGCCTCGACATTCATTTTTCCCGCACAAACCCTCATGTAAAGGTGGAAAGAGAGCAGTCTCGGGTAGTGTTCTTTTGAACAGTTTTTAAGGCGGATCCGGCCGGAATACCTGTCACCCATCCACTCGCCTCCCGCAAGGATTTCTTGCAATCGCTTGAAGAAAAACAAATCTGGCAGGCCCCTCCTCTCCACCCTTGGCCCACGTGAACGAGTGAGTAGGCAAATTCGGGTTGAGATGAGATAATGATTATTTAACACCAACTACGCGGAAGACCGACCGGATCCGCTCCCTGTCATGAGATTTCCAATCCTGCTTTTGCACATGGGCTCCCGTCAGGGTGCCTTATTGCTCGCCGCCCTCATCTTCACAGTCCCCCCCGCCGCCCTGGGCCAGGAGATCGACTTCGCCCGCGAGGTGCTCCCCATTCTCTCCAACAAGTGCTTCGTCTGCCACGGACCGGACACCAAGAAGAAGAACCAGCTCCGTCTCGATTCCCACGAGCATGCCACTGCCGACCGCGACGGCTATCACGCTATCGATCCCAAGGATCCCGCCGAGAGCGAGATGCTCGTGCGACTGCACGACAAGGAAGATCCCATGCCGCCCGAGGATGCCGAGAAGCAGCTGTCCGATGCCGAACGGAAGATCCTGATCCAGTGGGTGAAGGAAGGAGGAACCTACGCCAGACACTGGTCCTTCGTCCTACCCCGACGCACCGATCCGCCCAAGGGCGTCACTTCACAGGCTCCCATCGATCGTTTCGTGGAAGCCAGGCTCAAGGAAAAATCCGGTGGCAAGGTGGGTTTCGCCCCGGAGGCTGATCGCGCCACCCTCGCCCGGCGAGCCGCTCTCACCCTGACTGGCCTCCCCCCGGAACCGGCTGAACTCGCCACTTTCCTTGCCGACGACAAAGCCGACGCCTATCCGCGCTTCCTCGACAAGATCACGCAAAGTCCGCGTTACGGAGAGCATCAGGCCCGCTATTGGCTCGACGCCGTGCGCTACGGCGACACCCATGGACTCCATCTCGACAACAAGCGCGGGATCTATCCCTATCGAGACTGGGTTGTCCGCGCCTTCAACAAGAACCTCCCACTCGACGACTTCATCCTCTGGCAACTGGCTGGTGATCTCCTTCCAAATCCCTCCATCGAACAAAACGTGGCCACGGGCTTCGTCCGCATGAACCCCTCCACTGCTGAGGGCGGTGCCATTCCGGCCGAGTTTCAGTGCAAGAACAATTTCGATCGCACCGAGACCCTTGGAACAGTCCTGCTCGGAATGACAATGACCTGTGCACGCTGCCACACCCACAAGTACGACCCCATCACACAAACCGAGTATTACCAGCTCCTCGCCTTCTTCAACTCCACTTCGGAGTCCCCCATGGATGGCAACAAATACGAATACGGGCCCGTCATGAAGGTTCCTGCTGATCAGAATGCCTGGGATGAATTGGAAACTTTAGCTGCCGATCATAAGGCCCTCCTGCAAGACGCAACCCGCAAGCATGCCGCCCTGCTTGCGGGTGCCGAGAAACAACAATGGGGGAAATCTTCGGACCGGGACAAGCTGAACCGGATTGCAGACCCCAAGGGCCCCTTCAAGGATTCCCCGCTCCATCAGAAGGCCTCAACCCTGGCCCAGCGTTTCAACGAAGCAGAGAAGCGCTTCACTCCTACCCTCGTGGCTCGCGAACTGGGCAAGCCTCGTCCTACCAAGATGCTCCTGCGCGGCGAGTACGACCGCCCTGTCGGCGAACCGGTGCAACCTGATATCCCTTCGGCCATGGGAGCGCTTCCCGAGAATGCCCCGCGCAATCGCCTCGGACTCGCCCAGTGGCTCATCTCCCGTGAAAATCCGCTCGTCGCCCGCGTCCTCGTCAACCGTATCTGGCAACGGATCTTCGGTGAGGCTATCGTGCGCTCGCCTGAGGACTTCGGCCTCCAGGGCAAGCAACCTACCCACCCGGAACTGCTCGACTGGCTCGCGGTCGAACTGCAGGAAAGCGGTTGGGATCTGCAGCACATGCTCCGTCTCATCCTCACCAGCAGGACCTTCAGACAGCAGTCCGCTCACCGGAAGGTCGCCTTTGAAGATCCCGAAAACCTCTGGTATTCACGGGGACCAAGTTACCGCCTCGACGCAGAAGTTATTCGCGACATGGCTCTCTGGTCCAGCAAGCTCCTCGACGGACACATGGGCGGGGAAGGAGTGAAGCCCTACCAACCCGCCGGCCTCTGGAAGGCGCTCATGCACCCCGGCAGCAATACCAAGAACTACGTCGCCGACAAGGGGAGCAAACTCTACCGTCGCAGCCTCTACGTTTACTGGAAGCGCACCAGCCCCCATCCCATGATGATCCTCTTTGATGCCCCTGACCGCGAGTCGAGTTGTGTCCGCCGCTCGCGTACCAACACCGCCCTGCAGTCACTGGGGCTTCTCAATGAAACGCAGCGCATTGAAATGTCCCGCATACTGGCGGAGCGCCTTGTTACCGAGGCCAGGGACGACGACAGCCGAATGGATCTCCTCTTCACCCTGGCGGCCAGCCGGCCGCCCACCGACGCCGAAAGAACAGCCTGTGACACCCTTCTGGAAAA
>JAAZXD010000083.1 GCA_014240355.1 Roseibacillus sp.
ATACAGGCGGAGGAGATGATCGCGAAGGAGGGTGCGCAGGTGGTTTTCGTTCACCCAGGTGCGCGGGATCAGGATCTCCTGATAGAGAGCTCCGAGGCTCACGTCGTCGGGCACGAAGCGGGAGGTGATTTCAGGCAGATTACGTCCCAGGAGAGGTTTCCCCAGGGCCAGAGATTCAAGAAAGGTGAGTCCGAAGCCTTCCGCGATGGAGGTGGTGACGAGATGGGTGGAATGGGACAGCCAGCTCGCGTAGGAGGAATCCATGTCATCGCTGGGCGATGAGCGCCCTACGACCCCCATCCTGATGGGGAGATGGTATTGCTTTGCCGCCCGGGTCCATTGATCATAGATCGGATGCCAGGTGGGATTGTCTGGTGGGAGGGCCAGGGCGAAGGAGGTTCCGGGAGGCGCAAGGGCGGAGAGGAGACAGAACTCCCCGAGATTCTTGCGGCGAATTCCCCGCACGGCATAAAAGACAAAGGGGGCACCAGGCTCACGGGTTGTGCGGGGGAATTCGGTCGGTGCTTGGATGGCATTAGGAAGCAGCGAGATCTGTTCCGGTGGGACTCCGGAGGCCAGCAGGATGGCCTGATCGCGCGGGTTGAGAGTCAGGTAGCGGATCTGTGGGGCGAGGGGATAGAGATGCTCGTGGGTGACCAGATTTTCGTAATTCTCCGGTCGCCCATCCTCTGCAAGGTCATGGAGATGGAGGACGAGAGGCACGCGACTTCCGGCCAGTTCGGCAACGAGTCCGGGGAAAAGAGCATTTTTCCCCAGGGTCGGGTTGTGGAGATGCCAGCACGCCGGTTCGGAATTGAGGGCCTGACCGGCAGCCTGTCGCAGTCCGCTGAAGAGTTGCGAGCTGTCTGCTCCCTCCCGTCCATAGTCCTGGTGGTAGTCCAGGGAGGGAACGACGGTCACCGGAAGCCGGGCCGATCCTTCGTATGCGGTGCCCGACAGGATGACGTGCGCGATCCCGGCTCGTGAGAGAGCTTCCGACTGTGCTTCGATCACCCGCGTCACCCCACCAGGACGCAGGTGGTAGTGAATGAGAGCAACGGACATGGTCAGATAAACCTCCTTTCCATTCTACCGGGAACCCGGTCCGGGAAGGTCGAGGGAAGGATCTCCGGGCTGGACCTGTTCATCCCGGGGGGAGGCTCGGAGAGGAAATTTCAGGCGGTAATCCGGGAGGTTGATAAGAGGCGGGCGTTCTTCTTCCACGAGTTCGGTGGTGACTTCCTGATAGTGGGCTCCGCTGATTTCCAGAGCCCGGTAGATGTTGGAGATCTCAGCGGGCGCGGTGACCTTGCCATCCTTGTGGAGCCGGCTGAGGAAAGACTGCAGAATCCCGAAGGACATCCTTCCGAGGGCGGCGGTGGATTGGTTGCGATGCACTCTTCGTTCGAGATTAACCTGTGCGAATGCGCCCATGCCCCAGTGAGTGTAAACATCCAGAATGTGCGAGGTCTCCACGCCATAACCAATCGGGAAGGGGATCCTCTCAAGGAGGTTGCGGCGGACGGCATACTCACCGGAAAGAGGCTGGAAGAGCTGGGTCAGTTCCGGATAGAAGAGTGAAAAGAGCGGGCGGACGAGGATCTCGGTGACCCGGCCCCCGCCGCTGTCCCGGATGTCCCCGGCAGGTTGGACGATCGGGCGTTCGTAGAAGGCCTTCACGTAGCTTATGTCCTCATTCCGGATCAGGGGGGCGATAAGTCCGTAGACAAAGCGCGGGTGGATGTTGGCGATGTCGGCATCCACGTAGCAGATGATGTCGCCCTGGAGCTGGTAGACCGCCTTCCAGAGGTTTTCACCCTTGCCGCGGTTGAAGCCATGGGAAGGGAGGATGTCGGCGGAGTGGTAGAAGTCGGCACCGTAGGAGGTGGCGATTTCCGCCGTGCGATCGGTCGAACCGGAATCAATGACGGCCAACTCGTCAACGAGCGGGAAGCGATCCATGAGCTCGCTCTTGAGGACCACGATTACCTTCCCGATGGTTGTTTCCTCGTTAAGGGTGGGTATGCAGAGCGAGATGCGCAGGCCGGATCTCTCCTTGGCCCGGCACAGGATTTCCAGATCAGCGAATTCCTGGTGATGGAAAGTGTGAGACTTCAGCCAGGACACGGGCAGTGGGGAGGAAGGCGCAGGCCGGCGGTCCTGGGCGGGATCACGTCACTTGGAGCGAACACAGCGGAATCCGGTGTGATTGGTGGGCGAGAGGGACTCCGAGTAGTGCCGGGCGGCCGGTCGATAGCGCAGGCAGTAGGTGTGGTGGCAGAGATGAGATCCTCCCTTGGTGACCCAGAGCCAGGCCAGTCGGTGGAAAGGTTTCTCGGCGGGATAGGCCTTGCTCTGGAGAAATTCCTGTACCATGGGCTGGCTTACCGGGTTGTCGGGGCCCTTGGGATTGGCCTTTGGTTCCGGGAGTTTGACGAAGGTTGCGTAGTAGTCCGGTCGATAGAGATCAGCGCAGTGCTCCCATACATTTCCGGCCATGTCGTAGAGTCCGTAGGAGTTCGGGGGGAAGGATTTTGCGGGTGAGGTGCCCGGGAAACCGTCTTTGGCGGTGTTGATGTTGGGAAATTCCCCCTGGAACACGTTGGCCAGCCATTTCCCCCCGAGCTGCGGCTCGTCACCCCACATGTAAAGTTTGTGATTAAGGCCTCCCCGGGCCGCGCGTTCCCATTCGGCCTCGGTGGGAAGCCGCTTTCCGGCCCATTTGCAATAGGCAAGCGCGTCTTCGTGAGTGACGCAGACCACTGGATGACTCATCCGGTCCTTGATGCTGGAAGCCGGACCCTGCGGATGCCGCCAGTTGGCGCCCTGTATGAATTGCCACCACTGCCACTCGGCACCGGGACGAAACAGCTCCACCTTGGCGCGAGGAGACTTGAAAAGAAGTGCTCCGCCCTTGAGTTGATCGGGAGGAGCGTCGGGAAAATCCTTGGGATCCCAGCCACGCTCGGCCTGGGTCTGGTAGCCGGTCGCCTTGGCGAATTCCATGAACTGGCGGTTGGTGACTTCGGTGAGATCCATCCAGAACCCGTCTACCGTCACGGAATGAACGGGGGCCTCTTCCGGATATTCGGCTCGGGTCTGCTTGAATTTATGGTCTGATCCCCGGGTGAAGGTGCCCCCGGGAATCCAGACCATGCCCTCCGGGGCGGGCTTTTCCTGTCCAGGGGAAGAGGACGCGCCGAGGCCGAGCAGAAGCAGGGAAAGGATGGGGGTGCGCATTGTGGTTTGGCTTTCTGTGAATAAATGATCATTTTCACGCACTGGCTATGACCAAATTTCGGCCATGCATTGACCTGCACGACGGTAAGGTGAAGCAGATCGTGGGGGGATCTTTTCGTGATGACGGTTCCGCACCGGAGGAAAATTTCGTCTCCGGGCAGGATGCCGGCTGGTTTGCCGGGAAATTCCGGAAGGATGATCTGGCGGGCGGGCATGTCATCATGCTTGGACCAGGGAATGAAGAGGCCGCCCGTCGGGCGCTGGCAGAGTGGCCCGGAGGTCTTCAGGTGGGTGGCGGAATCACGCTGGTGAATGCGGCCGCCTGGCTGGAGGCAGGAGCCAGTCATGTCATTGTCACTTCGTGGCTCTTTGATGAAGAGGGTCGATTTCTTCCGGAGCGTCTCCGAGCGCTCTCACGCGAGATCGGGGCGGAACGGATCGTGGTGGACCTGAGTTCACGACGCAGGGCCGGCGGGTGGACGGTTGCGATGAATCGGTGGCAGACCCTCACCGATCTGGAGATCACCACTCAACTGCTTGACCGTCTGGGAGGTGACTGTGCGGAGTTCCTGGTGCACGCCGCCGACGTGGAAGGAAAGTGTGAGGGGATCGATGCTGATCTGGTCGAACTTCTCGGGTCATGGGGAGGGAGACCCATGACCTATGCCGGAGGGGTGGCGAACATGAGGGATCTCAAACTGGTGGAAGAGGGCAGCGGCGGCAGGGTCGACGTGACGGTTGGGAGTGCCTTGGACCTTTTTGGTGGAAGCGGAATCACATATAAGCAGTTGAGGGCCTGGAATGCGGGCGAACGCGAATGAAGGCATTTGGAGTAATCATCGTTATCATGGTAGTGGTCCTGCTGGTGGGCGGAGTTCATCGCAGGATGAGAAACCGTCGCCGGGGTGAGGTGCGGGCCATGCTCCTGGGCGAAGAGGAACGGGCCCTCCTTCACGAGAAGGTTCCGCTTTATGCGCGCATGCCGGTTGGCCTCCAGCATAAGCTCGAAGGATTGGCCCAGGGCTTCATCCACGAGATTGGATTCGAACCCTGCGGACATCTGGACGAAGTGACTCCTGAGATGCAGTTGATCATTGCGTCTCAGGCCTGCCTCTTGCTGCTGGAAAGCGGCTACGACCACTTCGGCCGGTTGCGCAGTGTGCTGATCTATCCCGATGCCTATCAGGTCCGGGACGAAATGGGGGTGGAGAGCATACGACTGGGCGAGAGCTGGCGGAATGGAAGTGTCGTGCTCTCGTGGGAGAGTGTGCGGCAGGGATCCAGGAATCCGGAGGACGGGCGGAACGTCGTCCTCCATGAGTTTGCCCACCAACTGGATCAATTTGACGGGCGGGCCGATGGGCTCCCGGTATTGAAGAGTCGGAGTGATTATCCGGAATGGACCGAGGCGATGAGCGCCTCTTATCAAAAGCTGCGGACAAGGGTGGAGAGGGGAGCCCGGACGGTCCTGGACGATTACGGGGCCACGAATCCCGCCGAGTTCTTTGCGGTTGCCACGGAGACTTTTTTTGAGAAGCCCAGGCAACTGGTGAGGGAGCACCAGGGTCTCTACGAGCAAATGAAACGCTTCTACGGTCTCGATCCTCTTGAGTGGGAGTAACTTGTCGGATCGAATGGGCCTTCCTGGAAGAGAATCAGAGATCCCGGCTTGATTTAGTTAACTTTTCTTAATATTCTTTTCCCGAATTGCGAGATGAGTGACGCCGCCCCCCCCTTGGAACCAGACCCCTTTGAAGAAACCCTCGCTCCCCTCCCGACCAAGGAGGACGAGGATAGTGTAGAGACAAGCAAGCCGAAGGCTGTTACCGCGGAGGCTTCGCCGGAAGGGAGTCACTACGGTGAGGGCGTGGAGCCTGGGCAGGGGCGCAGATCGAGTGTCCTGGCCCGGGTGGAACGCCTTGACAGGGACGCAGAGGATGCCGCGGAGACGACGATTCCAACCGGACCCCGGTGGAAGTTCTGGAAACGTCCTAATAAACGTGACCGGCAACTCGATACATTGCGACAGGGCGCGACCGAAATGGTCGGCCTGCTGAGATCCATCCGCGATCGTCTTGAAGGTGAGCACAGCGATCGCAAGGGGCTGATGAAGACCCTCACGCCTCTCCCCGTTGCAGTGGAGAGCCTTCAATCGATGAGCGAGTGCCAGGCCGAGACCGGTCGCACCTTGACGGGATTGAGGAAGACCCTTGAGCAAAGGGCGGAAAAGGATGGTCTGATGATACGTTCCCTGGATCGGATGGGGCACACGATGACGCACGTGGAGGAGACTTTCGAGAAACTTGGGAAAACTCTTACCGGGATGGATCAGGCCAACCAGCTCAGCGCCAAGAATATGGAGTTGCTCGGTGAACGCGTTTCGGATTCCGGGCGCTTCATGAACGAGTCATTCGTTCAACTGCGGGAAGCTGAACGGGATTTCACCAATTACCTGTCCCGGACTTCACGCCGCAGTGGCATGGCAATGGTAGCGGTTTGCAGTCTTCTGGTCGTGTCCGTGGTGGCGGTAGGATTCATGTTCCGGGAGAATCGAAACCTGTTGACCGCGGTCCAGCAGAACGGGTCGCTCGTGGTTCAGGTTCCTCGGAATGAACCCAAGGCCGAAGCATCCCACAGACTGGCGCTTTTTGATGAGCAACTGAGACAGGTTGATGACGGGATCCAGGAGCCCGATCGTGAAATCGTGACGAAACCAGGGGATCTGGAGGCTGGCAGGGCGGAAGAGGTTGTTCCTGTGGACACGGAGGCCACCGGGTTGCTCTCCATACGCAAACCGCCTCCCAGGGAGTAGTCGCCTTCGTGATCCGGTATGCGGGCTTCCGGCTTCCGGTTTCCCACCAGTTGGGGTAAAAAAGGAGGAGCGCATGTGGTATTACCTGCAAAACGGCCAGCAAGTGGGACCGGTTTCGAAGGAAGAGTTACAGGGACTTCTTCAGAGGCAGTCCCTTCCGGTGACCATCGGGATCTGGAGCAGGGGCATGCCGGAATGGGTGCCCGCCAACCAGGTGGCCGAGGTGATGGCGGGTGTAAGCGGTGGGTATATACCGCAACCTGTTGCTGGTGGCGCTTATACGAGGGCTTCTGGACCTGCTCCCAGCGGGATGGCGATCGCCAGCATGGTCCTGGGAATCATAGGTGTGTTTGGGGCGGCGATCCTCACATCAGTTCCTGCGATCATCTGCGGCCATATCGCACGTCGACAGATTCGAGATGGGGAAGGACGGGTAGGGGGAGAGGGAATGGCTCTGGCGGGGTTGATCCTCGGCTATGTGGTAACGGTGCTGAGCGTGCTTGCGATTGGATTCGTTATCGTGATGATTTGGGTCGCAGTGGATGCGGCGGCCAGTTATCCGTCAACTCCCACTCCTGCGCCTCTCCCGTCCGCGCCGTAAGGATAACCCCTTGGGGGTTCTTTCTCAGCGGCGTGGAAGGTCTTGACAAGCGATCCTCCCGAAGTGGATTAATTATGGCAGGCGATGGAATGGTATTACGCGAAAAACAACAGGCAGGAAGGACCGGTGTCCGGCGCCACGCTCAAGAGCATGATTGTGTCGGGAGAGATTGCTTCTACCGACCTGGTCTGGCGGGAGGGGATGGCCGAATGGAGACCCGCAGCTGAGATCAATGATTTCGAGTCTGCGGGAGTTGTTGAGCCTGCGGGAATTGTGGCCCCTCCAGGTGGTTCCCAGATTCCGCAGGCCCTTCCGCCGGGTGTCCCCGGTGGGCAGATCCCTCCCGCGGCCCCTCCAAACAATTCCTCGGCCATTGTCAGCATGGTATGCGGGATTGTAGGGTTGTCCGCTCCATGCCTTTGTGGGTTGCCCGTGATCGCCTCAATTGTAGCGATCATAATGGGACATGTGGCCCGGGGTGAGATACGGAAGGCAGAAGGCATGCAGGGGGGCGATGGGATGGCCTTGGCGGGGCTTATCCTGGGCTATGTGGGAATAGGTCTATTTGTTGGGGGAATTGCATTTACGTTGTTGATGGAGGTTTCCTGACGGTTTCTCGGGAACTCCTGATAACGGCGGACAGGCGGCGACTGATCACGAGAGACCCTGGGCAGCGGGGGCGAGAAGCGGAGCAGGCCTTCTCGTGAAGGGACAGCAGGGCCGGGACTACGGCAGGGGGAATAACCGGACCAGGAGTTGCCCGGGGAGGGGCCCGATATCTTGCTGGCTCCAGCCCGGGTTCGTCAGTATTAATCAGTGCGCGACTGGGGTGGCTGTGAACTAGTTGAGTCTCGTCGCCTGAAACAAACAGACAGGAAAATGGAGTGGTTCTACGCGAAGAATGGAAATCAGGAAGGACCGGTGTCCGGTGCAACCCTCAAGAGCATGATTGTGTCGGGAGAGATCGCCTCCACCGACCTGGTCTGGCGGGAGGGGATGGCCGACTGGAGCCCCGCAGCGACGATCAATGATTTTGAGTCTGCCGGAGTTGTTGAGTCTGCCGGGATCGTGGCTCCTCCCGGCGGTTCCCAGATCCCCCAGGGAGGTGTTCCGCAACCGGGGCAGGTGCCGGGGACTCCGGTAGCACACGCGCCGATTTCAAACTACCTCGTCCCGGCGATCCTGGTGACGATTTTCTGCTGCTGGCCCTTCGGGATCCCGGCGATTGTTTTTGCGGCTAAGGTGGATGGCCTGGTCTCGCGTGGTGACATTGCGGGTGCGTTGGAGGCTTCCAGGAAGGCCAAGACCTGGACGTGGGTCTCCTTTGGCTGCGGGCTCGGTTCCATATTGCTATACGTTCTGTTTATGACGATCGGGATCGGCGCGGGACTGTGAGACCGCGCCTGGCATTGCTGCTGGCACTGGGGGTCCTGGGTCTGCTGGGGCTCTGCTATATCCGGGGAAATGATCCGGAGGCAGGGGAAGCCTATTTCCCGAGGTGCATATTCCGGGAGGTCACCGGATTGCATTGCGCCGGGTGCGGCGCGACCCGGGCGGCCCATGCCTTGACTAATCTCGAACCAGGGGAGGCCTTCCGGAAGAATCCCCTGCTGATGATCCTGCTTCCCTTCCTGGTTATCGGGGTAGTGCTGGAATCGATGGCATGGGTGATCGGGGAAGGTTACCGTGGTCCCCGGGTGCGATTGCCGGGGCAGTTGGCGTGGTCCCTGCCGGTGGTCATCGTCGCATTTTGGATCCTCCGGAACATCCCGGGGTGGCCCTTCGAACTGCTGGCCCCCCGCTAGGTGCTGAAATCAGGATGGACCGTTCTGGCGTCCGAGGCTCTCGACATACTTGGCCAGGATGTCCGCTTCCAGATTGACCCGCTGGCCGGGACGGGCTGACTGGAGGTTGGTGGCCTCGAAGGTATGAGGCGTGATCCAGAAGAGGGCGGATTTTTCCCGGAGTTCGGCAATGGTCAGGGAGATCCCGTCCACTGCCAGGGAGCCGCGGGGAATGCAGTAGCGCATCACGTCCGGGGGGAGCGTCACTTCGTAGCGGTGGTCCTGGCCGTGGGAAGAAAGATCGTTGATTTCACCGGTGCCGTCGACGTGTCCCTGCACGAAATGTCCACCAAGACGTCCGTCTGCCGGGAGGGCCCGCTCCAGGTTGACCAGATCACCGTTCCGCAGGCCGTCCAGCGAGGTGACCGAGAGGGTCTGGGTAAGGACGTCAAATCCGGCAGTGCCGGCCTCCTGGTGCGCCACCGTGAGGCAGCATCCGTTGATGGACACGCTTTCCCCGATGGCGAGGGTATCCGCAAAGGGGATCTCAACCACCAGACGAGCCTGCTCGCCGAGCGTTTCAAGCGAGGCGACGTGCCCGGTTGCTTCGACCAGTCCCGTGAACATAGGCGATGGTTATAGGAGCATGAATGCCATCCCGACGATGACCGTGGGCACGAGGGCGGCAAGAGCGAGTTTGGCAGGGGAAACGCCCCCCTGGAAGAACCGGCCCAGGATGGCCTGGCCGGCTGGATTCGGGGCATTGGCGATCACGGTGAGTCCCCCGCCCGTGACGGCACCGGCAACGACGGCATACTTGGCGGCGTCGGTCAGCTGGGGGGCCTGGGAGGCGAGGTAGGTGACCGCTGCATTGTCGTTGAAGGCAGTAAGGGTGGCCGCTCCGCTCATGAGAATCCACTCATTATGAAAGGTGGTGAGGAGGAGCTCAATCCACCAACCCTGGCATCCGCCGTGTACCACCAGCCCGGCCAGGAAACATCCCACCAGGAGGGGCATGCGCATCCTGACGTCGTTCTGGTGGTGACCGGTAGCCTCGGTGAAACCCAGGAGGATGAGGAATCCGCCGAGGAAAAGCGGGGGATAGTGTGCCATGAAGACCGTCCAGCCGAGGAAAAGAAGATGAATGGCGGTTATGACGGGAGGAATAGCATCCTCCCGATCCTCCCAGCGCGCGGGCTGATTCGGATCATGTAGGCTGGGAGGATTCTCAAGATCGGAGAATTGCCTGCGGAAGAGAAGGAAATAGAGGGAGTTGGAGAGGATGATGCCGAGGATGGCCTTCCAGCCGAAGTTGGTGATCATGAACCCCATGTCCCAATCCCATCGTTCGGCCACCATGAGGACCGGAGGGGCGGCAAACTGGGTGAGGGTGCCACCGACGGAGACGTTCACGAACAGAAGACCGATGGTGGCATAAGCGAAGGTGGAACTTGG
This sequence comes from Roseibacillus sp., assembly GCA_014240355.1. Lineage (GTDB taxonomy): Bacteria > Verrucomicrobiota > Verrucomicrobiia > Verrucomicrobiales > Akkermansiaceae > Roseibacillus_B. Next base: position 9,893 of record JAAZXD010000083.1, read on the forward strand.
TTTCAGGGAGTAGAACCTTTTGGCCAGCAGGAGGGCCGCAATGGTCATGGCCGCCGGTTCGGTGATGAAGGAACCCAGGAGGGGAGTGAGGGTCAGGGTGGAGAACCACCACGCCGCCGGGGTGCCGCCGAAAAGGCAGGCCACCCTGTTGACACAGGCTTCAGAGAGTCGGATGACGGGTCGGGTGGCGGCGATGGCCATGATGACAATGACGAAGAGCGGTTCGGTGTAGGTGACGTCGTGACCGAGGTAGTGCTGGACCTCTCCGATTCCGTGCAGGAACCCGTTTCCGGGGGCGATGCCCTGGCACCAGACAACCGCTCCCGCGAGGGCGATGACCCAGATGCCAAAGACAGCCTCAACCT
>JAAZXD010000084.1 GCA_014240355.1 Roseibacillus sp.
CCGTTTGTCTGGTGAGTTTCCACTACCGAAGGACGTTCGGTGCTACGCCTCAGCACGGCATCGACCCGGGCGAGAAGTTCCCTCACGCTGAAGGGCTTAACGATATAGTCGTCTGCTCCCATCTTCAATCCCCGCACCCGGTCGTTTTCCTCTCCCCGGGCTGAAAGGATGATGACCGGTTGCCCGGGACGTTCCTTCTTGATGGCTTCCAGTATTTCAAAACCACTGTATCCCGGCAGGACGAGGTCCAGGAGAAGAAGCTGGTAAGTCGCCCGCAACGCCGTGTCGCGTCCCGCCTTTCCATCCGCTTCCGAGAACCTCGTAGCCCGAGAACGTCAGGGCATCCACTACGCCCTGCCGTACCGCGGCATCATCTTCCACCACCAAAATCGTCGGAGCATCCATGGTTCAAAAATCCTGTTTGAAGGGTAGCGGAGCCGAAGACCTTCCGCAGTCTAAATACCGGGACAACTTCGGCGCCGTGGCAGCAGGACCGCCACGGCGCCTTTTCTCCGCAGAATAACTATTCCTTTTCAAAGGCGTATCCGTTCGCCTCCGCCTGTTGACGCACGGTCTGCACTACCACGGCATTCAGGGTGTCTTCCCCGTCTTCACCCATCTCCTTCAACTTGGCCTTGACGAATTCGCCGCGCGACTTGGTCAGTTCCGTAATCTTCTTCTGACACTTCTGCCGTTCCTCTCTCTTCGTAGCGATATGCGCCTTCCGCTGAGCGAGAGTCATCTTCTTCATCTGCTCGGGCAAATCCTCTTCCTTTATCTTGCTCCAGTCGAAGTCCTTCGCCTTGCAGGCATCAACCCAGTCCCAGTTACCATTCCAGTAATTGGCACTGGCCTTTGTCTGGGCCCGAGACTGGATTGCATTACCCTTGGCTCCCTCTGCCAGTTCATCCTGGGCCTGCTGGATCTCAATCCTCCTCTCCCCAATCTGACCGATCGGCACGTAGGTTCCATTCAGGCGGGTGTTCCATTTCAGGATCTCCTTGTCCTGCGGAGCGTCCACATGCACGACCGCCTTGTTGTGATCAATCACCAGGTATTTGCCGTCAGCCAGGAGAGGCCCGGCCTTCCAGCCGGTATTAATTCCGACCTGTTCCGCACCACAATGAATCGAGTTAACAATGACTCCATTTCCGATCGCTTCCCTGCAGGAGGAGGCTGGGTCAACAGGTCCCTGGTTAAAAGGCTCGTTGCCCGCCACGAAGATGGCCTTGTAGGTGTTCGGCGAGGTGTCCCACTTGAGGTCTCCCACCGCACGCTTGATGACCGCTCCGCAGAACTCCGAACCACCATTGGTCCGCAAGGCAAAGAGTTCCTCACTGATCTTGTCAAGATCCCGGGTAAGGGGCTGGATTTGCCGGATCCAGTGGTTCTCCGCATTCAGCCCATCGTTTCCATACTCATAGAGCGCCACCTCCACGAAGGGAACCTTCCCGTTCTGCTTGGCCTGGATAAAGGTATTGACGATACTCCAGAGCTGGGTCTTAGCCTGTTCAATCAGTCCACTCATGCTTCCACTCGTATCCAGCAGAATAGCCAGCTGCACCTTGGCCTGATTCTTGTCCGATTTCGGCGCCTCGACCTTAGCCTTTCTTTTATTCTCCCCCTTGAGCTTGACCTCACGCGCATCTCCGGAAGGAGGATTCGCCAGGGTGAGTGTTACGCCGACCAGGAGGCCGACACTGCAGATAAGTGATTTCAGTTTCATTGTATTGGTTTCGTTTGTGGTTAAAGTTTGGCCGTAGCGGCAGAGACCGGGTTCGGCGCGATCATCTCATTCTCAAGTCTTCGTTGGCATTGATTGACTTCTACCTCACGCGATAGCGGGTGCCATCGACCACTAGTTCCAGACTGCCCCCGAGGGCGAGACAGCTCTGGCGCTGTTTGGCTACCAGTTTGTCGACGACACCCTTAAATTCGGCGCTGTCCACCGTGATCTCCCTGACCGGAAGAGCCGCTCCTCCTTTTTCAGCAAGAGTCAGACTCGCATCCACCCACTCATTGCCTCGCTTGAAGAAAGCCATATCCGAGAACTGCGCAACATTCGCCACCCGCTCCACTTCCAGCTCTCCATTCACATATTCGTTGGAAGGATTCAGCGTTCCTCTCTGCTTCTGGTTCCAGAGATTCAGATCCTGGTTCACACTGAGCTTGCCGCTCCGGGTCTTGAGCGCTCGCTGGTCAAAGTTGCCGGCAGCCAAGGCAGCACGGCGCTCCTCGGGACGGAAGACCTCTCCTTCCAGGGCGAGGAAAGCAGTGTATTCACTGAGGATCCCGTGCTCGGTCGAGAGACGAACAATCTCATTCACCAGTTCCTTCACCCGCGGATCGTTACGATCCACGTTGTCACCCGTAAGGCCGTTCAGGGCTGAATCCGCGCCGAGATCCCGCAGAGCCTCGGTTAGGACCGCGATCTTGCGCATGGCCCACAGGCGGGGCACGAAGGGATTTCGTTTTTCTCCCGGCCGGAAGACGAAGGTGAATTTTCTTCTCCTCTCTCCATCGTCACCGGTCAGTCGGAACTCCAATGGCTCACTACCTCGATAGCGTCCCGTGACGATGATCTGGTCGCTGGAGAAAAAATCCGGCAACTGGTGAGGCACCAGGTCGTCAATACGGTGGGGCACGGGCTCGCCGTCTCTGGTGACGACCTTCAATCGAGGAACACTCAGTACTGGTCCGGACAGGCGCCGGAAAACGGAAGCCACCTTCACCTCCACCTTCTCCTTTGGAAGGACGTAGGTTGCGGTGGCCCGGCTGTCATCAGCCAGTCGCGAGAGCAGCGGCGTATTCACGTCCACACCCACGCCAAAGGTGAAGATCCGGCGACGATTCCTGTTTGAATCCCGGACCTTCTCCCGGATTCTCTTTTCGGAGGTCTCTCCGATGGTCGGCAACCCATCGGTCAGAAAGAGCACGATCGGCACGATTCCCTTGCGCACCGGCTGGGCAATCGCCTCCTGGAGGGCTCCATGGATATTCGTCCCTCCGCTCACCCGGATGGCCTCGATGAATTTCCGGGCCCGCATGAGATTCTCCCGATTGACAATCACCGGCTTCTCCGCAAAAGGCTCCACCGCCTCGTTATAGATGATCAGATTGAAGAGTTCCCCTTCCTCCAGGCCCTCCACCACCTGGGCAGCGGCGGCCCGGGCCTGATTCATCTTCTCCCCTGCCATACTTCCCGAACGGTCGATCACAACCGTCACTTCCCGCTTCAGAGCGGGTGCGCTCTCATCGCGCTCCGGGGGCACCATCAGAAGCAGGAAATGCCCTCCATCCCGACCTTCCTCCGGGTGCGTCAGAAAGGACGCCACTGCTCCCTTCTTTTTCCTGCGCAGGACCGAAAGACGGAAGGGACCGGGTGCGATCCTGCCGCCCAACTTCGCCCGGAAACCTTTCGCGATCCTGGCCGGAGAGATCTCGTGGGTCGGCGAATACGCGGTAGCGATTCCACCCTTCAACGCCCATTTTACATCGATATTCCACTTCACCCGATAGTCCGGTGACTCCGAGCGCAGGAGAACGTAGTCGAGGCGGTCCATGTCGGCGGGCACCAATTCCTCATAAGTGAGACGCAGCTTGCATTCGCTGCGGGCCGGGATCGGGAACACGCTGGAATCCACCGCACCATGTCCCGCGAACTCAAGGATGGCGGGATCCTTCGACTGCGCAACGATCCGGTCGTAGATCCTGCGGGCCTCATCCTTCGGAAGAACCCTGGCCTTGAACTCCCTGTTAGCCCCCTCCATGGCAAAGGACTTCAGGGCTGCTCCTATCGGAACCGGCAGCAACACCTGCCCTTCCTGCTGCTGACCGGCAGGGTTGAAGAATGTGATCGTCAGGGTCGTCCGGGCGATTTGATTCTCGATTCTGACCGTCGCATCAATGGCGCGCACCTCCACCGGACTCAGCGGTCGGGGCATGGGTCGCACGTGGGGCATCCAGTGATGATGACCGTGGCGATGGGATGCTCCCTGCCCTGGAGCCTTGGGCACCCAGATCATGCTCCCACCGCCCACTAGCGCTGCATTCCGTAGAAATGTTGATCGTCTCATAAAGGGCAGATATCTCGTTTGGCTGCCTCTAGAATAGCCCCTTTCCCGCAACGATCTGTAAAGTGATCGTAAAGGTGACTACTCTACAACCCACCTCGGTTACACCGTCTCACCGCCCTCTTCCTGTCCCTCAGGGACCCCGGCTATGTTCTGCCCCTGCAGAACCGTTTCACCCAGTCGGCAGAAGCGGGTGAAATCCACCTCCCATACCTGGGTTGCCGCATAAGCTGCAACCACGCACCACCTGCTTCCCGTCAGCTCAGGAAGAAAGGTTGGCCAGGATCTGATCGGTCAGCGCCTTCACCACTTCCTCCGCTTCCCCATTCAGTTCACTGCCAACCGGGACCGTCGCGTGGGCACCATCAGGCACGGAGCAAACCGCTCCAGGTCGGAACTCGGAATTGTCGCAGAGCTCGCACTCCTTCCAGTTCGCCCGCTTGTCCTCCATTCCCAGGGAGGCGCGCAGATCTATCAACTCCTTGGCCTGGCCACCCGTGATGGTAAGCAGATCCGCCCCCTTGAGCTGGGTGGCCAACAAGACGGTCTGACAATAGGCATCCGTGTTCTCCATCTTCCAGTAGGAATCCTCAATATCCTTGCCCCATGTAATAACGCCGTGGTTGATCATGAGAACCGACATGTGCTCGATCGCAGCCTCGCCCACCGCCTTGGCATTGGCTGGCGTGCCGGGTGTCTGGTACTCCGCCATTCCGATCTCACCGAGGAATACTTCTGCTTCCGGGATCATGCAGGTGGGCGGACGGACTCCTGCCACCGCAAAAGCCGTCGCATGTGGCGGATGCGCGTGACAGCAGGCTTTCGCCTTGGGCTGCCTCTTCATGATCGCTATGTGCGTCAGGCATTCACTCGTCCGCCGCCGCGAACCCGCCAGTTGATTGCCATCGAGATCGATGAGAGCCATGTCCTCAGGCTGCATGAAACCTTTTGAGATCAGGGTCGGGGTGCAGAGCACGAGATTGTCTCCCACCCGGATAGTGAGATTGCCTCCGTTGCCATCAGTGTAGTTCTTCGTCCACATCCGATCGCCGATTGCGACCATCCGTCGCTTGAGGGTTTCGATTTCCGACGAGTGAAAGAACTTCGCGATCTCCTCCGGAGACTGCGGATCGCGGCCCGGTTCCCAACGGAACTCGTAGTCAGGGACACTCGGTTCCCCCCGAACTGCTGCCCCGGTCACAACCCGCTTGCGCCTGGTCCGCGCTTCCTTGATTGCATCCTTGGCCGTCGGGGTCAGGAGCACCCCGGCGGGAATCGAATCCAAGCCCCTGCCCTCCCGCAGAAGGGCCTCCACATCGCGTCCAGTGATTACTTTCTTCATCAGGCTGAGTTCCTAGTCGTCGTCGTCCTCGGGAGGAAAGGGGTGATGATCGATCTGATCGAAAATGGCCACCGTGATGGCATCAACAGGAGTCGGCCCATCAAAGGGAGCCGTCGCTTCGGCGCCCTCCACAAATCCCACGATATCCGATGCCCCGGCTCCCAGTTTGTCGTATACCACCAGGGAGGGAAACCGGGTCAGTCCCGGTTCGATATCGCAGGCCGTATTCAACTGCTCCGCCTCCAGAGGATTGACCAACAACCAGCGCGCCGCCGTGAAGGCGGGTTCCCGCACGCTCATGGTGACCTTTCCGATGACCTGTCCAATCCGCATGACTAGTCGTCTATTACTCCCTGAATATAATTACGCACGGGCGAATCCTCGTCGTTCACGATCCCCCTCGCCCCAATACCGTCGGTGCTCACAAAGACTCGCTGGTGCACACCCGCTCCAAACAGATCGATTGCCACAAGGGGGGGGGCGTCGAGAGGCTTGCCATCCGCATCCTCCTGCTGGCACAGCAGCATCTTGAAGCCATCCAGACTGGGATGACTGTGCGTCGCAACCGCTCTTCCAACTATCCGGCATAACAACATGGCTCTCTTAGACAATTCGGAGATTTTCCACCATCACGCAACGACGCACGCGGGTTAACGTCTTCGGGGTGGTGATTCCCTCGCCGGTGGTAGTCGCCACCGAGTAGCTCAGATAGCCCTCACCCCCCAATCCCAAGCCGGCCACACAGGGCCCATTCTTCACATAAATCGTAGTGTCCATCTCCCGACCCATGTGCGTCATGTTGCTCACGTTCGTGGAGTGAATGATGGCAGAATGCCGGTATCCGTGTTCCGCCTCCTTGGCCTGCTGCACCGCGGTTTCAAAATCCGGTGCCGAGATGACGGGCACTAACGGCATCATCTGTTCCTCCTGCACGTAGGGGTGCCCCGCATCCGTCTCAGCAAAGAGAAGCTCGCAACCATCGGCAATGCGCGCTCCTGCCGCCTTCGCAAGGGTCTCAGGACTGGCTCCCACATAGTCACGATTCACCACCGCATGCGAGCAGCCTCCGTCCTCCTCCCGGTAGGTGAACGCCGCCTTGCTCAGGCGTTCCAACTGCTGATTGTTCAACCTGCCCGCACCCGCACGCTCCATGGACTCAAGGAATTCCCTGTAAACAGAACGTACTACAAAGACCGCCTTTTCCCCGATACACAGCAGATTGTTATCGAAGGCCCCGCCCTCGACTATGCTCCGCGCAGCCCGGTCCAGATCCGCAGTTTCATCGACCACCACCACCGGATTGCCAGGCCCTGCGCAGATGGAACGCTTCCCCGACTGCATGGCCGCCTTCACTACCGCGGGCCCCCCAGTCACGGCCATGATCGCAATCAACTCATGCTTCGAGATCTTTTCGAACGTTTCGAGGGTAGGGTTCTCAATCACGCAGATGAGATTCTCAATGCCCAACTCGCGCTCAATGGCCTTGTTGTATTCGCGCGCCGCCATCACGGCGCTCCTGGCTCCACCGGGATGCGGGTTGAAGACCACCGCGTTTCCCGCCGCAACCATGTTGATAACATTTCCCGTCAAGGTGGGAACCGAGTGGGTCACGGGAAGGATTGCGCCCACAACCCCAAAGGGGGCATACTCTTCAAGCGTGATTCCGTCATCACCGCTGAGAGCGTAGGGCCGAAGCCACTCAACCCCCGGCACCTTGTTCATTATTTCCAGTTTGGCAATCTTGTGATCGAGGCGCCCGATCCTGGTCTCGTTCAGCTCAAATGCTCCCCATGACTCGGTATTGGCCGAGCAGATGCCCTTTACGATCTCAATCACCCGCGAGCGCCCTTCCAGGCCGAGGTTCTTCAGTTGCAGGAACGCATCATGGGCTGCGTTGGCCGCACTGTTGACGCAACCGAAGATTCCATGCCCCCCCTGCCCATTTCCGGTCGCGGATCGGCAAGCGCATTCCTTCTCCGTCGGAGCAGGTGCGGGAGTCGCCAAGGGCGCCCGGTCCGACACCTTGACGGGAACGGGATCAGTGGGCGAAACCGCTCTCCCAAGGTCCGCCATGACTTTCTCCACCACCCCGCGCAGGGCTTCCTGATCAATATTCATCGTTCATGCCTCCCTTTCTGTCATCCGCATCCGCTGCTCACGAGGAGCTATAGACCTTCTTGCCGAGCACATCGACGCTGTCCACAATGGCAACCACCGCGGCATCGACGGGAATCGTCTTCAACCCACCGGCCTGCCGGGCGGAACTGCCCTGGCAGAACATCACGAGTTCTCCCTCTCCTGCTCCCACGGTATCAACCGCGACGATGGTATTTATCCCATCACGGAACCTGGAGGGATCGGATTCATCCACCAGCTTGGGACGCACAAGCAGGAGCTTGCGCCCCAGCATGCTGTCGTCCTTCTTGGTGGCCACTACCTGGCCGATAACCTCTGCCAAAAACATCGCTCCGTTTACGGGTTTCGCTTACTTGTCGCCGGTGGCGTTGCTCTTACCGGTAATCACCTGTTGAGTCGCCTCGTCCGGATGGGCGATCACGTGCGCGCTCACCACTTCACCCAGACTGGCAGCAGTATCCGCTCCAGCATCAATCGCTGCCTTCACTGCTGCCACGTCACCGGTGACCACTGCATTGCAGAGCCCGCTCCCGACGTTTTTCATCGGTCCGGTCAACTGCACGTCGGCGGCTTTGAGTGCCGCATCTATCCCGCTCACGAGACTGCACAATCCGCGTGTCTCTAGAAGTCCTACTGCTTGTTTTGCCATGGTTCTTTTGTTCGTTGATTAATTTAAAGATGAAACCTTCCGGTATACCTCGCGCGCCAGCACCAGTTCCTCATTGGCCGGAACCACATAGATCTTCACTTTCGCACCGACCCCGCTGATCTCCCCCTCTTCTCCCCTCACTCCTTCGTTGCGGACCGGATCAAGAATGATCCCGAACTCCTCCAGACCCGCGCAGACCTCCTCCCGTAGCCACGGGTTGTTCTCTCCAATCCCCGCGGTGAAGACCAGGCCCTCCAGACCTCCGAGATCGAAGAGAAAGGATGACGCCCAGCGCCGGATCTCGTGCACAAAAACATCCACCGCCAGTTGGGCATCCTCATTCCCCTCCAGGGCGGCCGCCCGCACATCTCGCATGTCGTTGCCGACCCCCGACACTCCGAGCAGACCACTCTCTGCGGTCAACTGCCGCTCCGCCTCCGTCATGCTCAGTCCGAGGGTCCTGGCAGCATGAGGAATGGCGCCGGAATCCAGATCACCAACCCGGTTGTTCTGCGGCAGCCCGCTCTGGGGCGAAAACCCCATGCTGGTTCCCACCGCCACCCCATTGCGAATACCGGTCACCGAACTGCTTCCGCCCAGGTGACAGGAGATGACCCGCAGCGGTCTTTCTACCCGACCAGGACCGTTCTGATAAAGCCCGCGCACCTCTGTTGCGACATCCTCACGCGCTAACAGCTCCGCGGAACGCTCGGCAATATACTTGTGGCTGGCGCCATGGAATCCGTAGCGACGGATCCCCGCTTCATGCCATGCTCTCGGGACTGCGTAACGCGTCCCGGCCTCCGGCACCCACTGATAGAAGGCCGTCTCAAAGAGCGCTACCCGGCGCGCTCCGGGCAGAATCTTCCTAAACTGGCGAATCCCCGCGGCATACGCTGGATTATGAGCAGGGGCCACGTCCGAGAAACCTTCCAAGGCCGCCAGCACCTCATCACCGGCCTCCACGCAGCCACTCAGGTTGCGACCCAGGACCGTCTTGAATCCCACTGCCGCAATATCTTCCTGCGCCGCCACTCCCTCCCGTTCAAGACCTTCGAGAGCATCCCGAATCACTTCCCCGTAGTCAGTCACCCGCTCGTAGCCTCCCTCGGCCAACAGGCATTCCCCTCCCTCTTCCATCTCAAAGAGACGAAATTTAAAGGAGGTGGATCCCAGGTTGGCCACGAGAATCTTCACGTTGGAAGTGCGTTCAGGAATTACATCTCAACCAGACCGGCGAGATCTTCGTGGGGGCGGGGAATCACCTGGGTCGCAGTGACTTCCCCTACCTGGGAAGCCGCTTCGGCTCCAGCATCGACCCCGGCCTTCACCGCGGCCACGTCTCCCGAATAAAATCCGGTCACCATACCGGCCCCTATCTTGGCCCAACCCAGCATCGTGATATCCGCTGCCTTGAGAGCGGCGTCCGACGCCTCCAACAGGGAAACCAGTCCCCGTGTTTCGATGATTCCTACTGCTTGTTTCGACATCATTCTTTAGTGGTTGAAGTTTTGTCTGCTACGCCAGATCAAAGCGCTTCAGGAGATCCGCGTGAGGCCGTGGAATAACGTGAGAACTCACCAGCTCCCCCACCCTGTCGGCGGCTTCCGCCCCGGCATCCACCGCAGCTTTGACGCTTCCAACATCTCCCCGGACCAGCGTGGTGAGGTATCCCCCTCCAATCTGCACCTGCTTCACAAGGCCTACATCGGCGGCTTTGGCCATTGCGTCAGCAGCCTCCACATTTCCCACGTAGCCTTTCGTTTCAATTAATCCCAGAGCCTGTCTCATCTTCTTGTCATTTTTGGTTAGAGTCCTTATTTCGCGGCCGGCTTGACCAATTCGCAATATGTGTCCGGCTTCAACCCGCAGGCATTCCCCTCGTCGGTGTCGATATGCACTTCCAGTTTGAAGCTCTCGTCCACCCTCACCACGATATTGTCAAAGGTCACCGGACATTCTCCATGCACCTTCATCTTCATGACATCCTTGTGCCGCACTCCATAATAGGAGGCATCGTCGGGAGC
>JAAZXD010000085.1 GCA_014240355.1 Roseibacillus sp.
CGGAGAGGACACTTTTCCCACCGTCACGGCTGGCCACTTCTTCTTCACCTTGCCCGGTCCGGGGTTGACGGTAACCCGGATGACCCCTCCCTCTTCCCAGCCGGTGGTAAAGTCGAGATGCCCGTCCCCATTCACATCCGCGGCCCGCACCCCATCAGCGCCCCTGGAGGAATTATCGATGGTGTAGCGCTGCCATTGACCCCTGACAGCCTGGGGCCGCGCCAGAAAGATGAGCAGAAAAAGGCAGATAAGGCGAATCGCGGACATATCCACCCCCCTATCGCGCGAGGCCCCCGGAGCAACAATAATCTGGCCTGAGGCCTCCATCTTCAGAGAATAGTGGTCCACCCGTGCTATTGAGGCTCCCGGGAAAATAGGCTAGAACCCACCCCTCGGATGTCGTCCTGTCTCCCATTGCCCTTTCTGCTGCTTACCCTGCCCGTTGCCGTCTCGGTCTCCGCGGCACCCCTCGATTTCAATCTCGATGTCCGCCCCCTCCTCTCTGACCGCTGCTTCAAATGCCACGGCTTCGATAAGAACACCCGCAAAGCCGACCTGCGCCTGGATGTCTCTGAAGGAGCCTTCGCCAAACGTGACGGCGGCCAAGCCATCGTTCCCGGCAAGCCCGAAGAGTCACTCGTCTGGCAACGCATCACCTCGACCGATCCCGACGAGGTCATGCCACCACGCAAGTCCCACCTCAAACTCAACGACAATGAGAAGCAGCTCATCCGCCAGTGGATCGCAGAAGGCGCAGAATACAAAGAGCACTGGGCCCTCATCCCTCCCCAACGCCCCGAGGTCCCCAAACCCGTCAACGCCACTGTTCATAATCCGATTGACGCCTTCATCGCCCACCGCCTCCTCCGCGACGGACTCAGACAATCCCCCGCCGCCGATAAACGCACTCTCATCCGCCGCCTCTCCCTCGACCTCCGCGGCCTCCCTCCCACTCCGGAAGAAGTAACGGGGTTCCTCAACGACAACGCTCCAGACGCTTACGAGAAACTGGTCGAGCGCTTCCTCGCCGATTCCTCCTATGGCGAACGCATGGCCTGGCCCTGGCTAAACGCCGCCCGCTACGCCGACTCCAACGGCTACCAAGGTGACGGCGAACGCACCATGTGGCCCTGGCGGGACTGGGTCGTCGACGCCTTCAACCGCAACGTCCCCTGGGACGACCTCACCATCTGGCAGCTCGCAGGTGATCTCCTCCCCAACGCCACCATGGAACAACGCCTCGCCACCGGCTTCCTCCGCAATCATCCCATCAATGGCGAAGGTGGACGCATCGCCGAAGAAAACCGCGTCGACTACGTCATGGACATGACCGAGACCACCGGCACCGTCTGGCTCGCCCTCACCTTCAATTGCTGCCGCTGCCACGACCACAAGTACGACGCCCTCACCCAGGAAGAATACTATAAGCTCTCCGCCTTCTTTAACCAGACCCCCGTCAACGGCGGCGGTGGAAATCCGCGCACTCCTCCCGTCCTCGCCGTCGCAAGCGGCGAACGTAAAGCCAGAGAAGCCGCCTTGGAGGAAGAAATCGCCTCCCTCCGCGAAGACCTCGCAAACTTCGAAATAGAACTCACCACCAAACAGCCAGAGTGGGAGAAATCACGCCGCACCGACAATTCGGACCGCGCATGGTCCGTCCTCTCCATCAATTCCGCCAAAGCCGAGAAACAAAAGCTCGAAGTCCTCAAAGACGGTTCGATCCTGGCCAGTGGCGAAAACCCCAAGAACGACGTCTATAACCTCTCCACCGAGAGCACGCTCAAATCGATCGCAAGCATCCGCCTGGAGGCCGTTCGCCACGAGAGCATGACCAAGGGCTACCTCTCCCGCTCCGATAGCGGCAACTTCGTCCTCACCGACTTCAAGATCCGCATCCAACCGCTCGGTGGAAATGCCATCCATCCCAAGTTCAAATCCGCGATCGCCACCTACGAACAAGGTGACCATAAGATCACCAGAACCTACGACGACAAAGCCAACACCGGCTGGGCTGTATACGAAAACAACCAGATCAACCGCGACCACGAAGCGGTCTTCCACCTGGACAAGCCCATCGAAGTCTCCGAACACGCATCCATCATCGTCACGATGCGTCACGACTCCCAACACGCCAACCACAATCTAGGCCGCTTCCGCCTCTCCGTCAGCGCCACCGCCGATGCGAAACTCTCAACCGGCGAACGCCGATTCCAGGATGCCCTCGCCGTCGAACCCGCCAAACGCAGCAAAGCTGAAAGCAGCCTCGTCGCCACCGCCCATCGCGAAGGAGTCCCCCGCCACGCCGAGATCAAAAAGCTCATTTCCGACAAAGAGAACGAGCTCAACTCCAACCGTAAAGGTCTTCCCCAGGTCATGGTCATGCAAGACATCGACAAGAAGCGGAAGACCTACATCCTGGAAGTCGGCGTCTACGACAAGCGCGGCAAGGAAGTCGAAGCGGGCACTCCAGCTGCCCTTCCCGCCTTTTCCAAAGACCTCCCGCAAAACCGCCTCGGCCTCGCCCAGTGGCTCATAGACAAGAACAACCCCCTCACTGCCCGGGTCACCGTCAATCGCTTCTGGCAACAGCTCTTCGGCATCGGCCTCATCAAATCACCTGAAAACTTCGGCGTCCAAAGCGAAGTGCCAATCCACCCACGCCTCCTCGATTGGCTCGCCGTCGAGTTCCAGGGAAACGGTTGGGACGTCAAACAGCTCATGCGTATCCTCGTTAACAGCCACGCCTACCGGCAATCCTCCCGCCTCTCCCCCGAACTCCTCGAAGCCGATCCCACCAACCGCCTCCTCGCCCGCGGCACCCGCTACCGCATGCCCGCCTGGATGATTCGCGATCAAGCCCTCTCCGCCAGCGGACTCCTCGTCGATAAGAAAGGAGGCGCCCCCGTCAACAGCTACCAACCCGAAGGTATCTGGGCCGAAGCCACCTTCGGCAAGAAGCGCTACAACCGCGGCAAAGGCGACGACCTCTACCGTCGCAGCATCTACTCCTTCTGGCGCCGCATTGCCGCCCCACCCATGTTCTTCGACAACCCCGGACGTGAAACCTGCTCCGTTGAAATGAGCCTTACCAACACTCCCCTCCACGCCCTCAGCACGCTCAACGACACCACCTACGTCGAAGCCGCCCGCGCTCTCGCCGGCCGCGCCGCCGCCTCGGCCGGAAAGGACAGCAAGCCCGCCACCCAGATCAAACAAGCCTTCCAACTCGTGGTCACCCGCAGCCCAAGCGAACAAGAACAGGAAATCCTCGAAAACATCTACAACCGCGCCCAAGTCCGCTTCACCTCCGACCCCGGCGCCGCCGCCAGCTTCCTCAAGAACGGAGACTCCCCCCGTAACTCCGAACTCCCCGAACCCGAACACGCTGCCCTCACCACCGTCTGCCTCGGCATCCTCAACCTGGACGAAGCGCTCACCAAGGAGTAAGGCCCTATCCGGCTCATTCGACCCTCCAAGTCCTATCAGGTCCAACGACGATGAATCCGCTCACACAGCACCAACTCAACATCAACCGCCGCCACTTCTTCGGCAAGAGTGCCACCGGCATCGGTACCGCAGCCCTCGCCTCTCTCCTTGGTAAAGAAGGCCTCTCCGCTGCACCCCAGGGTAACGAAAAGATCCCCGCCTACATCCGCCAAATCGCCCCCAAGGCCAAGCGCGTCATCTACCTCTTCCAGAACGGCGCCCCCACCCACTGCGACCTCTGGGACTACAAACCCAAACTCAAGGAGCTCCACAATACCCCGGTGCCGGAAAGCTACGTCGGTGGCAAGCGCTTCAGCACCATGACCGGCAATGCCAACGGCAAGCTCCTCCTCGCTCCGGTTGAACCCTTCAAGCAATACGGCCAAGGCGGCGCATGGGTCAGCAACTTCATGCCCCACACCGCCCAGGTCACCGACAAGCTCTGCTTCGTAAAGAGCATGCACACTGAAGCCGTCAATCACGCCCCCGCCATCTCCTTCTTCATGAGTGGCGGCCAGCTCCCCGGACGTCCCACCATGGGCTCCTGGCTCAGCTACGGCCTCGGCACCATGAACGACAACCTCCCTTCCTTCGTCGTCATGACTTCGGTCAGCAAGGGGACCACCTGCGGCCAAATCTTCTACGACTTCTACTGGGGCTCTGGCTTCCTCCCCACCCGTCACCAGGGTGTCAAGTTCCGCCCCGCCAGCGACCCCGTCCTCTACCTCTCCAATCCCAACGGGATGAGTAAGCCCATGCGCCGCGAGCTCCTCGACGACATCGGTCGCCTCAACGAGATGAAGCACCAAGATTACGGCGATCCCGAAATAGCCACCCGCATTGCGCAATACGAAATGGCCTACCGCATGCAGACGAGTGTGCCCGAACTCGCCGATATCTCGGATGAACCGAAGGAAATCCTCGATCTTTATGGGCCGGGCGTCAACGAGTCGGGAACCTTTGCGCGCAACTGTCTCCTCGCCCGCCGCCTTGCCGAGCGCGGCACACAGTTCATTCAGCTCATGCACGCAGGATGGGACCAGCATCGCTCCCTCACGACCGAGCTTTACACCCAGTGCAAGGACACCGACCAGCCGAGCGCCGGATTGGTTCGGGACCTTGAACAGCGTGGCATGCTCGACGAGACCCTCGTCATCTGGGGTGGTGAGTTCGGTCGCACTCCTTTCCTGCAGGGCAACATGAACGACCGCAAGGGCTGGGGCCGCGACCACCACCCCTACGCCTTCACCATCTGGATGGCCGGAGGCGGCGTCAAACCCGGCATCACCTACGGAGCTTCCGACGACATCGGCTTCAACGCCCTTCACGACAAAGTCCACATCCACGACTTTCAGGCCACCGTCCTTCACCTGCTGGGAATCGACCACGAGCAACTCACCTTCAAGTTCCAGGGCAGGCATTTCCGGCTCACCGATGTCCATGGCAAGGTGGTCAATGACATCGTCGCATAGGCATTCTTCCTCCTCCGGAATCCCCGAATCCCGGAATTCCTCTTCTCATTTTTTCAGGGAAGCACCCTTTTCGCCCTCGCCAAAACGCATCCCGGAGCAGAAAACCTTGGTTACCGGCTCCACGAGCGCAGTGAAGTTTACCCCCCGAGCCCTCCCAGCCTTCCACGACCCCGGGTTTACAAGAAGACTCATCCTCTCCCGGACCAGAATCCATTTTCGTTCATGACTCCAGACGACTCTACGCCCCCGCCCAATAGCACGGAGCCAGGATCCACCGAGGCAGAGCTCATCGCCATTCGCCGCGAGAAGCTGGCCAGATTGCGCGAGCTGGGCATCGATCCCTTCGGGGGCCGCTTTGAAACAGATACCACGGCTGCCGAACTCCAGAATAACTTTTCGGACGATCGCCCGGTCAGGCTGGCGGGACGCCTTCTCGCCATCCGGGACATGGGGAAATCGATCTTTTTCGTCGTCGGGGACGTCGAGGGCCGGATCCAGGGCTACCTGAACAAAAAGGGCGTTTCCGAGCACGACTGGGACGTCTGGCACCTGCTCGACCGCGGTGACTGGATCGGGATCGAAGGGACGACCTTCACTACCGGCAAGGGCGAGCCCACCGTGAAGGTGGACTCCTTGCGCGTGCTTGCCAAAGCCCTGCGCCCCATGCCCGACAAGTGGCACGGAGTGGCAGATCGCGAGATCAAGTACCGCAAGCGGCATCTCGATCTCATGGCCAACCAGCCCAGCGCAGATCTCTTCGTGTTACGTTCCCGGATCCTGGCCGAGATCCGGAACTTCTTCCACGAACGGGGCTTCCTGGAAGTCGAGACGCCCATGTTGCAGGATGTGGCGGGCGGCGCCGCGGCCCGTCCCTTCGAAACACACCACAACGCGCTCAACATGCCCCTCACCCTGCGCATTGCACCCGAACTCTATCTCAAGCGCCTGCTGGTAGGTGGATTCACCAAGATTTTCGAGCTGAACCGCAATTTCCGCAACGAGGGCATCTCCCGCCGGCACAATCCCGAGTTCACCATGCTGGAAGCCTATTGGGCCTGCGCCGACTTTGAGAAAATGGCCGAGTTGGTGGAGGAACTTGTCTGCTCCCTGGCCGAAAAGTTCTTCGGCACCCTCCAGATCGAACATCGGAACGAGGAAGGTGAGGTCGTGCGAACCATCGATCTCTCCCGTCCCTGGAAACGCCGCCCCTACCGCGAGCTCATCATCGAGACCGCCGGGGAGGACTGGTTCGACCTCTCCCCCGAGGAGCGCCGCACCCGCGCACAGGACAACTTCAACCTCGAAATCGGAACCGGTCTCGAGGACTATGAAGTTACTCAACAGGTCTTCGAAAAGCTGGTCGAAGAACACACCTTCGACCCCTGCTACGTCACTCACGTCGATGCCAAGCTCATTCCTCTCGCCAAACTCAATCCCGACAATCCGGAGGTCATTGACGTCTACGAACTCATCATCAACGGACAGGAGATCTCCCCGGGCTACTCAGAACTCAATGATCCCGACGTGCAGCGCGCCCGCTTCGAGGAACAGAGCGGTGGAGAGGCGCAGGAGATCGACCACGACTTCGTGGAGACCCTTGAGCACGGCATGCCACCCGCGGGCGGCATCGGCATCGGCATCGACCGCCTCATCATGCTGCTCACCGGTGCGCCCACCATCCGGGATGTCGTCCTCTTTCCCCAGTTGAAGCGGAAGGAGTGATCATGGGGAGCCCGTCTAGCCCTCCCAGCCCTTGACGCGTTCCACCGCCCGATCCCAGCGCGCCCTGATCCCGGCATGATCTCCCTCAACCGGTTCGAAACGCCGGTCCACTCCCCATCGCTCCCTGAACTCCCCCTGGTCCTTCCAGACTCCGACCGCCAGACCAGCCAAAGCCGCTGCCCCCAAGGCGGTGGTTTCAATATTACTCGGCCGCACCACCCGCCGTTGCAGGAAATCGCTCTGGATCTGCATGAGAAGGTTGCTGCGCGCAGCCCCGCCATCGACCCGCAGTTCCACCAATTCCACCCCCGAGTCCTTCTCCATGCACTCCAGTAACTCAACCGACTGCAGGGCCACTGCTTCGAGAGACGCCCGGCAGAGGTGAGCCCTGGAGGTGCCGCGGGTGAGCCCGAACACCGCTACCAGCGCATAGGGATCCCAGTGCGGCGCACCCAGCCCGGTGAAGGCAGGCACCACTACACAACCCCCACTGTCAGGAACAGTGGCTGCCAGTTCGTCCAGCTCCGGTGCACTCGATACCATCTGGATTTCGTCCCGGAACCACTGGCAGAGGGCTCCCCCGATGAAAACGGAGCCTTCCAACGCATAACTCACCTCTCCACCAATCCGCCAGCCGACCGTGGTGAGCAGGCCATTGCGTGAACTCACCGCCTCGCTTCCGGTGTTCATCAGAAGGAAGCAGCCGGTCCCGTAGGTGTTTTTCGCCATCCCGGGATCGAAGCAGGCCTGCCCAAAGAGAGCCGCCTGTTGATCACCCGCCATCCCCGCGATGGGGATGCCGCCCCATTCACCCACCACTGCACTGGAGTCCACCACCCCGGGCAACATCGAACGGGGAACCCTGAAGATCTCCAGCAGGGCGTCGTCCCAGTCAAGGCTGTGGATGTTGAAGAGATTCGTCCGCGAGGCATTAGACACATCCGTCACGTGGACAGCGCCCCCCGTCAGTTTCCAGACAAGCCATGAGTCAATCGTTCCAAAGCGCAGCCGTCCCGCTTCCGCCTTGTCCCGCGCCCCCTCCACGTGATCAAGAATCCACTCCACCTTGCTCGCACTGAAGTAGGGATCGAGCCGCAGTCCGGTCCTCGCTGTCACCTCTGCCTCCCGGCCCGCCTCCTTCAGGCGTGCGCAACGTTCCGCGGTTCTCCGATCCTGCCACACGATCGCATTGCAGACCGCCTCTCCGCTTGCTGCGTCCCAGACCACCGTGGTCTCGCGCTGGTTGGAGATCCCCAGGCCGACGATCGACCGCCGGTCGGATCGGGACAGAACTTCCGCCAGAGTCATCTCCTGCGAGGCCCAGATCTCGTCCGCATCGTGCTCCACCCATCCCGGTTGCGGGTAATGCTGGGTGAATTCCCTCTGCGCCGAGTGTACAGCCTTCCCGGTTTCATCGAAGAGGATCGTTCGCGAACTTGTAGTCCCCTGGTCGAGCGCGAGCACGAACTTCATGGCCCCGCCAAGGGACCGCACCCTGCCTCGCAATTCAAGCTCCTCCTCCCCGGAACGTCCCCCTTTCGCATCACTGCAGCCCCGCAAGATTGGCCGGCCCATTGCCCTGAACCCAATGCATCCAACCGATTCCCCTCCGGCGCCTGACCGTCCCAGAGTGGACAATTTCGCTCCCTGCTGCATGAATTTCAGCGAGATCACACCTTAACGCCCCTGTTCCCTAATATCGCTTAACCAATAACCCATTGACCCCGGCCCATGCATTTTGTCCGCTCTTCGAAACTCGTCATGAGAATGAAATATACGATCGCATCTCTCTCCCTCGTCAGCCTTCTCCTCTCCGCATGTGGAGGCAGGGACAACAACGACGGAAATGGAAAGAACTCCGGTTCCAACAAAAGCAACGAAACCCAAGTGGAAGTCTACGGCAAACTCGACGATGACACTGAAGTGAAAATCTTCACCTTCAGCAACAAGAACGGGATGATCGCCAAGGTCACCGAGTATGGCGCCATCCTCACCAGCCTGGAGGTGCCCGACAAGGACGGCACCGTCAAGGATGTCACCCACGGCTACGACAATCTCGCCGGCTGGCTCACCAACAGCTCCTACTTCGGCGCCACCGTGGGCCGCTACGGCAACCGCATCGCCGGGGGGAAATTCGAAATCGACGGCCAGGTCTATGACCAACTTGCCGTCAACAACGGTCCCAATCACCTCCACGGAGGGAAAAAGGGTTTCGACAAGGTGCTCTGGAAGGGCGAAGCCATCGACGGTGGAGTCAAGCTCACTTACACATCTAAGGACGGAGAGGAAGGCTATCCCGGCACCCTGCAGGTCACCGTGACCTACACCCTGAACGACAGCAACGAGCTCAAGTGGGTCTGCGAGGCCACCACCGACAAGGCCACCCCGGTCAATATCGTGCAGCACGCCTACTGGAACCTCAGCGGCGATCCGGCCACTTCCATCAATGATCACATCCTCACCATCCCGGCCAAGTATTTCCTGACCACCGACAAGGACCTCATTCCCGACGGCAATCTTGCCGAAGTGGTGGACACTCCCTTCGACTTCAACACCGCTACCGTCATCGGTGAACGCATCGAAGCTGCCAGCATTCCTCTCCAGTTCGGCAAGGGATACGACCACTGCTGGGTCGTCGATGGGAAAGGCATGCGCCTGGCGGCCATGCTCAGGGACCCCAAGACCCGGCGCACCATGGAGCTCAAGACCGATCAACCGGGTGTCCAGTTCTACGGTGGCAACTTCCTCGACGGAGAAACCTCCGGCAAGGGCGGGGTGAAATACGGGCATCGCACCGCCTGCTGCCTTGAGACCCAGGTTTTCCCGGATTCTCCCAACAAGCAGGACAATCCCGCCTTCCCCAGTTGCATCCTCAACCCGGGGGAAACCTACACCCACACCATGGTGAGCAAGTTTTCGTGGTAACGACTGGTTCGCCCTGTCGATCGTCACTAGCAAAACGAGGGACCGCCAACTGCGGCCCCTCGCTTCTCTCCTCCCAGTCAAAACCTGAGCCGCCCCTGCGATGGACGCTCCCACTGTCATCTCCTTCCTCTTCTTCACCGCTCTGGTGGCCTTCCTGACCTGGCGCCTCACCCGTGGCCGCCTCGAGGACACCGAGGAGGGCTACTTCCTCGCCGGTCGCAGCCTCACCGGAGTGATCATCGCCGGATCCCTCCTCCTGACCAACCTCTCCACCGAGCAACTCGTCGGTCTCAATGGGGGCGCCTACGTCAATGGACTGGCGGTCATGTGCTGGGAAGTCATCGCGGGAGCCTCCCTGGTGATCCTCGCCCTCTTCTTCCTTCCGCGCTACCTCAAATCCGGGATCGCCACCGTCCCACAGTTCCTTGAAGAACGCTACGGAGCGGGGGTCCGCGCCATCACCACTTTCGTCTTCATTATCGCCTACATGCTGATCCTTCTGCCCTTTGTGCTCTTCCTCGGGGCCAAGGGTTTGAACGGAATGCTCAACCTTGAGGGAATGCTCGGCTGGAGCGAGATCCAGACGATCTGGGCCATTGTCATCTTCATCGGAGTAGTG
>JAAZXD010000086.1 GCA_014240355.1 Roseibacillus sp.
CTCTCCGGGTTCCAGTTACTCCAGGCCATCGGGATGCGCTTTCAGAATTTCGAGCTCGTTCTCTTCGAGTTTATCTCGCTGACTGCAATCGGCCTGATTCTGGCCTACTCGCGCTATGCCACCGCCTCCCTCTGGCTTCCCATCGGCCTCCACATGGGCTGGATCTTCGCCTACATCTTCTTCAAGCGCATCGCACTCCGTGCTCCCGAGCTGGATGAAAACCTGCGCTACCTCATCGGCAGCAATCTCAAGGAAGGCCTGATCCCCCTTGCTACCCTGTCGCTCACCGCTCTTCTCGTCATGCTCTTTGTCCGAATCTTCCCCAGTCGGACTGCTCGGCCCGAGGAAGGAACGGTTTCTCCCGGGGACTGAAGCTCCCGCCCACGGGACCACTTCGACAACGGGGCCCGTGACTCAATATTCCCCGGGAACTGTGTGGCTCCTGCATTGGTCTGGAAATTGGCCCATGGTTCTGAATAGTTCTTCAAAGATGCCCCTCGCCCGCTGGCTCGATTTTCTCTACCCGCCATCTTGCGCCCTTTGCCGGGATCCCCTCCGGGACGGACGCTACCTCTGCCGCCCTTGCCGGGATGGTCTTCCGCGAATCCTGAAGCCCTATTGCATCCAATGTGGCGGACAGATCGAGGGATTCGTGCCTGAGGACGCACTCTGCAGTCAATGCCGCGGATTGGAATTCGCCTTCGAATTTGCCCGGGCGGCCGCCAGCGCACATGGCCAAACGCGCGAACTCATGCACACCTACAAGTATGGAAGACAGATCCATCTGCATCGTGAGCTCGCGCTTCTGGCCGAAGAAGTCTGGGACGATCCACGGGTGGCCACGCAATGTGATCCGCCCTGGGTCCTGGTCCCCGTCCCCCTGCACTGGCGACGGCAGCGATGGCGCTGGTTCAATCAATCCTACGAGATCGCTAGAACCCTTGCCCAACGACGCCAACTGCGCTGTGAGCAGGCTCTGCGCCGCGTTCGCCACACCAATCAGCAGACCCTCCTCAATCGAACCGAACGCCTTGCCAACCTGCGCGGAGCCTTCCGTCTGAGCCGCCGCCAACGGCGGGTCCAGAGCCTCCGGAACAAGCCTGTTCTGCTTGTTGACGATGTTTTCACAACCGGTTCAACCGCAGAGGAATGCGCCCGTGTTCTGATTGAGGAAGGAGGTGCCGAAAAGGTGGTTGTCCTCACCGTCCTGCGGGGATAACATTCATGTGTTCCCCCACTCGTTAATTTCCTTTCCGCGCCAGTAATTCCAAGCGAAGAACAGCAACCGTCTCGCCTATTTCTTTCAAGACTCCGCGCTTCCCGCCATGGGCATCTTTGACAAGCCGAAGCTCCGTCGTGGCAAAAAGAAGAAGGATGTCGTCCCCGACGATCTCTGGACCAAGTGCCCGGACTGCGGTGAGTTGATCCACACTCTGGACCTCAAGCAGAACTACCAGGTCTGCACCCATTGCAGCCACCACTTTCTCATGGATGCGCACGATCGCATCACCCTCCTGGCCGATCCCGACAGCTTCAGGGAGACTGACGAATCCCTGCAGTCCGCCAACCCGCTCGACTTCGCAAATTACGACGACAAGATCGCGCTCCTCAAGGAAAAGACCAAGATGAATGAGGCGGTGGTTACGGGCCGAGCAAGCATTGGCCGCCATCCCGTCATGCTGGCGGTCATGGGATTCAAGTTCTTTGCCGGATCGATGGGCTCGGTGGTCGGCGAGAAGATCACCCGCGCCATAGAACTCGCGACCAAGGAGGAACGTGCGCTCATTATCATCTCCTCCTCCTCCGGTGCCCGCATGCAGGAAGGGATGCTTTCACTCATGCAGATGGCCAAGACCTGCGGAGCCATTGCCCGGCACAACAATGCCGGGCTGCCCTACCTCTCCGTCTTTACCCACCCAACTACCGGAGGTGTGACCGCCTCCTTTGCCTCCATCGGCGACATCAACCTGGCCGAACCCAGGTGCATGATCGGCTTTGCCGGACCACGCGTGGTCAAGGAAACCACCCACCAGGATCTCCCCCCTGGCTTCCAGACTGCCGAGTTCATGCTTGAGCACGGCCTCATCGACTCCATCGTAGAGCGCCGTTTTCTGCGCGAGCGACTGGTCCAATTGCTGGGCTACATGATGCCCGTCTAGAGTAAACCCTGACTGGTGAACTACTCAGAGGCTCTCGACTGGCTCTACTCTTCCCAGCTTTTCGGAATCAAGCTGGGCCTGGAGAATCCCAAGCGGCTCCTGCGTGAATACCTCGCGTATCCCCCGCGCAGGACCAGGGTCATTCACGTTGCGGGCACCAACGGCAAGGGATCGACCTGTGCGTTCATCGAGTCCGTGGCCCGTGCAACCGGAACCCGCACTGGGCTTTTCACTTCTCCTCATCTCGTCCGATACGGTGAACGCATCCGCGTCTCCGGCATCGAAATCAACGAGGAAGAAATCGCCTCCCATCTCACCGCCCTGCGGGAGTTGGTAGCGGAATGGGAGCAACACCCCACCTTCTTCGAACTGAGCCTCGCCCTTGCCATGAAATATTTTACCGAGCGTGCCTGCGAGCTGGTCATCCTGGAAACCGGGATGGGTGGACGCCTCGACGCCACCACCGCCGTCCCGGCCGATGTGGCGGTTCTCACTCCCATCGCGCTCGATCATCAGCAATGGCTGGGAGAAACCCTGGGCGAAATCGCGGCAGAAAAGGCTTCCATCATCGTTCCCGGGAAGAAGGTCTTCTCTTCCCCGCAACTCCCCGAGGCCCGCCCCATCATCGAGCAGGTTGCCAACGAACGCCGCGCACCCCTTGAGTTTGTCGAGGATCCCCTCCACGGCTACGCCCTGGGCCTGCCCGGAGAACACCAGCACGAAAACGCGGCCCTGGCCCTGGCGGCTCTCCACTCCGTCGGCATCACCCTCAGCTACGAAACGGTCAAGGCCGGACTGGGTTCCACCAGCTGGCCTGGCCGCTTCGAACTCCTCGATTCCGGGACCGGGGCCATCGCCTCCAGCCTCGTTCTGGATATCGCTCACAACCCCGCGGCGGCCGCCGCCCTGGCCGCCAACTGGATACGCGAGTTTGGTGACCGCAAGGCCAACCTCATCTTCGGGGCGGTCGAATCCAAGGATATTACCGGCATCCTGCAAGCTCTTCTTCCCATTGTGGACCGGGTGCACTTCGTTCCTGTGAATTCGCCCCGGGCACTACCACCTGCCAAACTGGCCTCCCTGCTGCCCGCCAGTTCCCCGCCAGTCGAAATCCACCAGAATCTGCAATCCGCCCTCGATGTTTCCGCTGCTTTTCCCTCCCTGGTCACCGGGTCTGCCTTCCTCGTCGGGGAGGTGAAGGCCCTCCTGGATGATTCTTCTCACCGTCCGAGCACACAGTAGCGATCGCGACATTCCGATTCACAGTGATCTCCCTGCAGTATACAGAAAGCTTCTCCCTCCATCCATGCGCGACCCGATCCCGCTCGAGACTGAGAACGGCCTCTACCTGACCGATCTCGAATTGTTCCTCGACTCACGTCGTTCACGGGAGAACGGCTTCGTATCCCACGCCCACGCCGATCACTTCGGACGCCACGAGAACATTCTCTGTTCCGAACCCACTGCCCACCTCCTCAAGGCCCGCTACAACGTCGCCGACGAGCGTCTCAATCCCCATCCCTTCCATGAACCCCTGGAAGTGGGCCCGTTCCGCCTCCAACTCCTCCCCGCGGGCCACATTTACGGGTCCGCCATGCTCCACGTGACCCGTAAGTCCGATGGAGAGTCGCTCCTCTATACGGGGGATTTCAAGGTTCACCGCAGCCTCACTGCCGAAGAACCCGTTTTCCGGCGGGCCGACACCCTCGTAATGGAAACCACCTTCGGAGCTCCCAAGTGGATCTTTCCCGGTGAGAACGAAATCACCGGAATGATTCTCAACTTCGTCAACCAAAGCCTGGAAGAAGGTGTTGTCCCCGCTCTCCTCGCCTACTCCCTGGGCAAGGCCCAGGAGGTCCAGGCCATTCTCACCCGGTCCGGGATCCCGGCTGTCTCCCATCCAGCAGTCGCAAAAATGACCACGGCCTGCCGGGAAGCTGGTTGCCGGCTTCCTGAGCCGCTCACCTTTGAGGGCCCTGTTCCGGTCGGACACGCCCTCATCTGTCCCCCCAATGTGATGCGCTCGGAAGAATACCAGTCCATCCCCAACCTCAGGACTGCAATCCTCTCCGGCTGGGCTCTGGATACCAGCGCCACCTGCCGCTTCGGCGTCGATGCCGCCTTTCCGCTATCCGACCACGCCGACTTCCCGGGGCTTCTCGATGCCGTTCGGCGAGTCAGCCCCAAGCGCATCGTCACCATCCACGGCTACACCAGGGAATTTTCCTCCGAACTACGCCGACAAAACTACGAAGCCTGGTCCGTCGACGGTGGCGACCAGATGGAGCTTGATCTGCAACGCTAGCCTGCAGGTCCGCGTGGACAATGGCTGCCTGGTTGGCAGAAGGTCCGCCGCGATCGGATCAACAATCCCTCTCCTCGCTCTGCGAACGGGGAATCACCCTGGGAGCAGGTGAAAGTCCGGAGGGGTTGCCCCCGAACACTCCCCGTCCCGCGAGATAACCCACGATCAGGCCCACCGCTACGCCGGCCAGCAACATCCAGATGGAATAGCGGGAAGTCATCGACGGAGTCTAACTCTCCATCCCCGGGTGGTGCAACCGCGGGGCAGGGACGGTTTGCCCCTGCGATCCCTGCCCGGGGCTCTGCCTGGTCACACCATCACCACGCCTACTCTACAATGAAATACGGATTGAGCAGGTTCTCCTTATTGTAGGATAATGGTTCACGGGTCTCAGCATTGAGAACCTGCCTCCCCGCTGCGGTGGCCACCACCTGGGCGGCCCCCGTATCCCACTCCATTGTGGGACCAAAGCGCGGGTAAACGTCGGCCGTTCCCTCCGCCACCAGGCAGAGCTTCAGCGAGCTGCCCGCCGAGAGGAAGGCAACCTCCCTGCCCTGCCCCCGCAGCTCTTCTACGAAGGCCTCGACCTCGGGGGTAAGATGCGATCGACTGGCCACCACCTGCACCTGGTCCTTCTCCGAATAATGCGGACCACCCTCAAGAACCCGGGGATGGCCACCCCCCTCGATCCGCCAAGCTCCGGCATTCTCCACCCCGAGATAAAGAATATCGTTCACCGGTCGGTAGACCACCCCGAGAACCGGACGGCCCTTCTCCACCAGCGCGATATTTACCGTGAACTCGCCGTTCTTCTTGATGAATTCCTTGGTGCCGTCAAGAGGGTCCACCAGCCAGAAACGATGCCAGTCACGCCGTTGCTCGTAAGCGATCTCCCTGTTTTCCTCGGAAATGACGGGCGTCCCCGCATGGCTCGAATCCAGGAAAGCCATGATAATCCGGTTGGCCGCCTTGTCCGCCTCGGTGAGCGGGGAATCGTCCCCTTTGTACTCGACCTCGAAGTCGCGTCCATACACCTCCAGGATCTTCGCTCCCGCCACCCGGGCCGTGTCCATCAACGGCGCAATCGCCACCCCATGAGCTTCGTCAATCACGATCTCTGATCCTCAATTGACCAATTGCCGCGCCGAAGGCCCTAGTGCGCACGGCAGAATTCCTCGAAGCGCGTGATGCCTTCATTGAGCACATCAAGAGTGGTGCAGTAACTCAGACGCACCGCAGCATCATGCCCAAAGGCGATCCCCGGTACCGCTGCAACCTTGTAGCGCGTCAGCAGTTTGTCGCAGAGATTCTGTGATTTGAGCCCGAGCGGGGTGCAGTTGACGAAGAAGTAGAA
The DNA here is from genome assembly GCA_014240355.1 of Roseibacillus sp. Taxonomy (GTDB): domain Bacteria; phylum Verrucomicrobiota; class Verrucomicrobiia; order Verrucomicrobiales; family Akkermansiaceae; genus Roseibacillus_B. Next base: position 5,819 of record JAAZXD010000086.1, read on the forward strand.
GGCTCCGCCGGGATTGTGTACGCTCACATTGGGAATCGTGCTCAGGCGGGCATGGACGAACTGCCGGCGCACGTCGTACTCGTTGCGCATGTCCTCCACGAAATCCTGCGGTCCGCTCAGGGCGGCCAGCGCGCCGTATTGGGCAAAGGTGGTGGCATTGGATGTCGTGTGACTTTGAATCTTGGAGATGGCCGTGGCCAGCTCAGGCGGAGCAGCGGTGTAGCCCAATCGCCAACCGGTCATGGAATAGGCCTTGGCAAAGCCGTGGCAGATCACGGTGAGTCCCTTCAGTTCCTCGCTGATGGAAGCGATGCTCACATGCTTCTGCCCATCGTAGATGAGCTTCTCGTAAATTTCATCGGAGAGGATGACAATATCCTCGTAGGAGGCCACTTCCCCGATGGCCCGGAGTTCCTCCTCGGTATAAACCGCCCCGGTGGGATTGCCCGGGGAATTGATGATGACCATCTTGGTTCTAGGCGTCATGGCCTCCTCGAACTGCTCGGCGGTCATCTTCCATCCGTTCTCCTCGGTGGTCTCCACGATGACCGGCTCCGCCCCGCAGAGACGTACCATCTCAGGATAGCTCACCCAGTAGGGGCCGGGGATGATCACCTCGTCCCCCTCATCGCACATCGCCATGATGGCATTCATGCAGGCCTGCTTGCCCCCCGAGGTGACGCAAATCTGCTTCGGCTCATATTCCAGACCGTTGTCATCGAGGAGTTTCCCCGCAATGGCCTCGCGCAACTCGGGAATACCAGCTGCCGGGGTATACTTGGTCTTACCCTCCTGAAGAGCCTTGATCGCCGCCGCCTTAATGTGGTCGGGGGTATCCATATCCGGCTCACCGCCGGCGAGACCGTAGACTTCATCCCCCTGTGCCCGCAGGGCCTTGGCCTGATTGGTGACCGCCAGGGTCAGCGAGGGAGTGACTCCTTGAACGCGTAAAGAAAGAGAATCTGGATCCATCTGAGAGAATATGTGTCTGAGATTGCCCCCCAAGAGGCGGAGTCACGGACGCTGGGCGAACACACTCCCCTCTGGAGCGGGGGCAGTTCATAGCGCTGCTCCTCACGGATGCAAGCGGAATTCAGAAATTCAGCCCTGCCTACGGCGCTCGGCCATACTTCTCCCTGTGCAGAGCCCGAGCCCGCTTCTGCCAGCCATCACGCCGGATGCGCCCCCCCAGCTTGAGTTCCTCGCTGATCGCCCTGACCTGTGGCGCTCGCCATTTCACCACCTGCCGATAGGTATAAATGCCGATCTCGTGGAGGCGACGGCAAATGGACTCCCCGACCCCATGGAGACCGGTCAGATCATCAACTTCGGCAGGAGCCTTGCGGTAAATCGGACCAAACCGGGGATTCTCAACCAGATTCCCCCGACCCCCGGACGGCAGTTTGACCACCGGCTCAGGCGCGGCCTTCAGGCGCACCGGCTTTGTCGACCGCTTCACTGGCCGTTTGGTCGAGGAGAGTTCCGCGCGCAACTCTCTGGCTGCCGCGGCACTCCGCTTTTCTTTCTTTTTCGCCACCTCCAATTCCGCCCGCAGGGCCTCCTCTATTTCCGTGTGCGTGCGGCCGGCAGCCTCCTGCGCTTCTCCCCGAGCTTCTGCGACAGCCTCTCGAATAGCTTCGTCCCGCCCGGTTCTGAGAGCTTCCATCTCCTCGGCGAGGAGGCGTTGCGTCTCATCTGAGACCGCGGAAGCCGTTTTGAGCGACTCCAGTTTATCCGCGAGGGACTTATGCTCCTCCAGCGACCTGGTGAGATTCATCTGCGCGCGCCCGAGGCGTTCCTCGGTTGAAAGCAACCGACCCTGCAGCTTGTCGAAGGCTTCGATCTTCTGTTCGGCCTCCACCAGCTCGCTACGCAATCCGTGCATCTCCCTGCGGAGCACGAGAGCGGCATCTTCCACCTGCTGCCTCTCATGCTGCTGGTCTTCCAGTTCGTGCAGGAGCCGGTCCTTCTCAACCTTCATCTGCCTGACAACCACCTCAGCCTTGCTATCACCCGAGAGAACGGCCATGTGTTGATGGAGTTCTTTCTTTTCTTCACGGAGACGATGTAATTCCTCGGCCCACTTCGTCTCGGACACCTTGCGCCGTTCCAGTTCCTGGTGTTCGTGGTCGTACTCCTGCCGGGCCAGGTCAACGTCCACCCTGGCTTGTTCCGTCTCAAGGCGGGCGACCGTGACCTGTTCCTCCAGACCGGCCTTGGTTCCGGACAGCTCTTCCAGTTCGCCACTGGTTTTCGTGACACACTCCTCCAGTTCGCCCACCCGGGATTCAAGACTCTCCTTCTCCTCCTTCATCTCCTTCAGCACCCGCTCCCCCTCGCTGCGTTCCTCACGCAGTGAGACAAGCCCGCTCTCGAGTTTTTCCTTCTCGTCCAGCACCTCGTGCAGCCTGGATTCCGTTTTCCCCGCATCCGTCTGAGCGGTCACAAGGGCTCGTTCCAGATCCGACCGCTCTCCGGCCACATCGGCCAGCTCCCGCTCACCCTCCTCCTTTTCCTGCCGAATGACTCCCAACTGCTTTTCAAGCTCCGCCCTCCTGCCTCGCAATTCCTCCAGCTCCGCAGACGTCTTTTCCTGTTCATCACTCCGGAGCTTGATCTCCTGCTCCAGCCTGCCGGACAGCTCGTCTTGCTTTTCCTGCAACCCCGTCAATTCCACCAGCTTTTCATCGCGCTCGCATGCCACGCCCGTCATCTGTTCCTCGATTACCGCCCGTTCCCCTTGGACCTCTTCGAGTTCCCTGGTGAGCTGTTCCCCCTTTTCCTTCTGGCTCTCCGCCTCGTCCCTGAGACGGGCCGTCATCTCCTGGTGTTGCCCCCTGAGGTCCTTCAGCTCCTCAATACGTTGATCGCGCTCCTCCCCAGCTGCTTCAAGTTGATCCTCCAGTCCGGATCGTGCGCGGTGCAGTTGCGCCAGCTCCTTCTCCAGATTTTCCCTCTCGTCCATGCGACCCTTCTCCGCCGACGCCAGCTCCGCCATCAGGGTTTCACGTTCCTTCTGCAGGGAGGCCAGTTCCCGAACCTTCTCGTCGCGCTCCCCTTCGACAGTCTGTAACGACTCCCTGAGTTTTTCCCTTGCCTCCCGCCCGGCAGCGAGATCCTTTTCCAATCTCTCTCCCTCCTGCCTGCGACCCTTCACTTCGAACTGCAGCTTGCTACCCAGTTCATCCCGCTCCTTTCTCAGGGCCGCCAGCTCCGCCAGCTTCTCGTCGCGCTCCTTGCTGATCTCGCTGAGTTTTCTCTCCACTCCCTTCCTGACCCTGCGGAGTTCTCCAAGCTCCTTCCCTGTTTCCCGGGCCTCGGCCTTCTTCTCAGCGAGCTCGGATTCCGCCTTCATCCGGGATGCGGCCAGTTCATCTGCTTCCGACACCTTGCTTTGCAGTCGCCGATCAAGGTCTCTCACCTTCTTTTCAAGGCCGCTCACCACGCGCCTGCCGGCCTTCTCCTGAACCGCCAGCTTCTTTTGCAGGTCACGCTCGGTGGTCGCCAGTTTCTTCTCCAGTTCCCGTTTCTCCACCTTGAGCTTCTTCTGATGCGCCTTGTATTCCGACGATGAAGGCCCGGACAGCCTGCCCCCCTCCTTGCCAGATTTCTTCCCCTCTTCTCCTGCACGGCCACCCGCGGTCAGCTTCCTTTCCAGCTCCTCCTTCGCCACGTTGAGTTTCACGAGATCCCCGGCCAGGCTCTCCTTCTCCTTGGCCAGATCCGCGCGGCTGGCCTCGGCCTCCTCCCGCTCCTTGCGGGCAGCTTTCAGGATCTTCTCCAGTTCCTCGTTGTCCCGACGCAAGGCCGTCATCGCCCCTTCCCCCTCCGGAAGCGCCGGAACGGTTCCTCCTTCTTCTGCGGCCTCCTGGTAGAGCTTGAGCTGCTCCCGTTCCCTGCTCAGCTCAATCTCGACCTCATGAGCCACCCGCTCAGCCTGCTCGAGGCGTTGCCGCGATTCCATCGCACCTGCCCGGTGCTTTCCCCAGGCAATCCAGCCGTAGGCGACTCCCAGCAAGGCAGCCGGCACGACCAGAAACAGGCTGTAGAGGCCATAATTGACGAGGAAGTATGTAATCGCGTCCATCCGGATATCCTGCCCTTCGCTCTCCCTCTACTTCACCACGATCTCCACCTGGTTGTCGCGGGCTCCCTCCGGGGCAACACTGAAGGGAACAATCTCAATCTGCCCGGCCGCCACGCCGTGATCCACCAGAATCTTCGCCACGACCCCTGCCCGGAGGCGAGCCAGCTGGCTGTTCGCAGTCGCATTACCGTCACGCGCCGGATGTCCCCCCACCACGTAACGAACTTTTTCCCCCGCCGTGATGATGGACCGGGCTGCC
>JAAZXD010000087.1 GCA_014240355.1 Roseibacillus sp.
CGCTTATCCTTCACCAGGTCTTCCTGGGAGCGCACTTCCGTTTCCAGAGCATCGAGGGCCTCCCCAGCACGATTGCGCTCATCCGCGTTGCGCCCGAGCTGGTAGGACTCCGCGATCTCTTTGGAGATATCGCGGGCATCCTCCCTGTTCTGGTGCCGGATCCGGATCTCAATGTGATCGGTATTACGAATCTGTTCGGTTTTGAGAATCTGCTTCAGCTTCAGGAGTGCCATGTCGCGGTCGTAACCCCTCCAACGCGTGGTGAGGTCGAGTCTCTCCACCACACGCAGCATGGTCTTCTCGGATTCAATGATCTTGAACTGGTTCTGGATATAGGCATGCGAGGGAGAGGCCCCGGTCATGGGATGACCGGCAGCGCCATTGAGCGGGTCCAGTTCGACAAAGGAGTGGTTTACCTGCAGCAAGGCCGTGCTCTCATACTTCTTTGGCAGAACGTAGGTGATCACCGCCGCCGTCATGAAGATGAGAAGGAAGGTCAGCAGGATGACTCCGTAGCGATTCTTGAGAACCTGCCAGTAATCGACCGCGTGCAGCGAAGCTTCGCTGGCGGCAGTTTGACGATCGGGATCGTTTTGCATAACCTGATATTTTAGGGAGTGAGGGGGATTTGCCTATAAGGCGAACGGGCAGGGCGAAGAGCCAAGAGGCAGAAAACCCCCGCAATGGAAGCAGACATTGCGGGGGCGGATCTGTTCGGATTTTTCGACAGGAAAATCCTTAGAAAGACGACTGAAGGCCAAATTGGACGCGACTCCGGTCATAATCACGGATATCAGCGTCTGCAGAGGACTTGGTAAAATTGTAAGAACCAGTCACAAAGAGATTGTCTGCAACCTCATAGCTGGCACCTGCATTGAAGTTTACGATTTTCTCATCCAGGCTACCGGGAGCCTCCGGATCAGGGCCAATCTGACCCTCATAGTTAAACATCATGACGTTTACGCCGCCAAAGAAGGTCAGTTTGGGGGATACCACGTAAGACCCCTGCAAGCCGAGACGGAAGGTCTGGCGTTCTTCATAGCGAGCAAGCACCGGCCGTTCCCAGCAGTCGTGGGTCCAGATAAGGCGATTGCGGTCCTCCAGTCCGTAACGGACAAAGGCCCGGACCTGCGCGGATTCGCTGAGAGCCGCACGCAAGGTCGCCTCCACGTAGGGAGCCGAATTGCTGGCACCGTCGTCGATCTCCTGGATCTGGGCGCCGGCCCGCAACACCACTACCGTGGTCGGGCTTACCTGATGCTCCGCACCAACAAGAAAATAGTGGGAGTCGGAATCCCTGTTAGAATCGTTGCTCTGAGTCTGGTGACGGTAGGCCGCAGTCCATACCGTGCTGGGGCTGGTACGATAACGGAACTGGTTGTAGAAGAGGTGACGCTCGTAGTCGTTGCGGTCAATCTCATCGAAGGCCACGCCACTGAAACGGTAGCCGGTGCTTGTTCCGAGACGCTCGGTCCACCGGTAGCCCACACTGTTGTCGGAGCTATAGCGGAGGTAACTGCCCTGGCGACGATCAGTAGCGATCCCGAAATCGTAATCCGGTTCCTGCTCATATGTCACATGGTTGCGACTGCGCAATCGCAGGGCCTCATTCACCCGATGCACGATGTTGATCCCCCCCCGGACCTGCGGAAAGAAGTCCTCCCGCACACCAACACCGGGAAACGCTCCACCGCTCTGTGTAATCTCGTCAAGATAGTAGGTCGCGCCAGCCCGCCCCCATAGATCGATGGTGGTCTGGGGCGTCTTGCTGACGAAATTCGCCTGCACGAAGGCCGAAAGGTAAACCACATCATCGGAATCAACACCTGAACACTCAGAGAACTGAGGCGAGGCATTTGAATCCCAACCGAGGCTTGCACCAGCAGTCCAATTCAAGGGAAGCGAATCAGCCGGCTCATCATCAAATGGCATGATGTTGTATAAACCCTGGGCGGAAAGAAGGCCGCTCGCGGCCAGGCCAAAGGCGGAGACAATAAACGTTTTGTTCATGATAGATAAGGTAGAGAAGCGTTGCGTAGGGGATCCGAGTTGCCGCTTTGATCCAGAGTGGAATCCGGCACGTTGAAATTTGTTCGTCTTCCTGGGAGATTACTCTGCGGCGCCAGCAACAGTAATGATACTCAGAGGGCTGGGAGTGCTGATAGCCGGCACGAGGGGCGGGTGAATGGGCGGCAGGCCTGGGATAAGGTAGGGGCCATCCAGCGGGTTCTTCACGCTGCTAGCGATAGCATCCTTGGAGTCCTTGGCATCACCGACGGGATCATTCCCCTTCTTGGCCAGGGCTTTTGGATCGAGCTTGGCGAGAATCGCCTTGATTTCCTCCAGGGCATCAGGAGCCACCGCAATGGCACAGGAAGTGATGATGCTCATCTTGTCGGGGGCTGCTTCAATCGCCGTGGCAACGATCTGACCTACGAGCTTCCGGTCAGCTTCGGTGGCCACGATGGCCGCCTTGACCACCTCACAGGAACAGCTGGGGTTGGCAGCCGTTTGCCGTTGAACAATTTCAAGAACGTGGTCGGGCTTGGCGCCGACCAGTTTCTTCACCGTGTCCGATAACTTGGTGCAGTCCGTTTCCTCGGCCATGATGGTTGGGGAAAGACCCAACGCAGCCGCGATGATCGCGTGGTAGAAAGTTGATTTTATCGTCATGCTTCTGTGTAAGTGATACTTTGTCGTATGGTGCTGCTGTCGAATGGAGCGGGTAAAGGGAATCGAACCCTTATGGCCAGCTTGGAAGGCTGGGGCTTTACCATTAAGCTATACCCGCTGTCATGGGAAAAAGTTAGCCATCAGGGTTTGGAGCGCCAAGGTTTTTTTCGTATAATGAGAAGTTAATCGAGAATGATCAGAAATACCGTAAAATATAGGATCCCAGCACTTTTTCGCTTTAAATTGTGATCGGATGGGGCTACCTCGTGCATCTTGATCCTGACGCGGGTGTAGTTCAGTGGTAGAATGCGAGCTTCCCAAGCTTGAGGCGAGGGTTCGATTCCCTTCACCCGCACCAGGAAAACCCTTGATCCGGGACGGTTTCGACCTTTTTACGGCGATTGCGACATTAATCCCGGGCCTGCCACGATTTCTCGCTTTCGCCCCAATGTCCCCGGGCAATGGCAATCCTGACTATCAACTCAACGGTTCCACTCCGCTTCCGGGCGGACACTGAGGCAGGCCGACTCCGCACGCACAAATCGCCATTTGCGGTTCACCGCGCTCGAAATCCCCACCCGCCGGCAGGCAATGGGCTCTGTCTGGTGGCGGACCGCCTCACGGCACAGTGAAAACCGTCGGGACTGAAGAACGGCGACCCCGTGCATGGCTCCGTCAATGCCCAGAGCCTTTGTGAGCTTGCCTGGACCCGAGCATAGATCGGCTTCCGCCTCGCGGTGGCGACGACGTTTCATCCGCGGCAAACCACTCACTGGTTCCAGGGCACGAAAGAGTACGAAGCCATCGCGCTCACCTCCCTTCACGAGCAGGTTGAAGAGCCAGTGCACTCCGTAATTCAGATAGACATAGGCGGTCCCCGCCTCGTGCTCCTCGATGAATTGGCGGGCGCTGGGACGGACATGGGTATGGCATGCCGCATCACCCGCTGCCTCGTATGCCTCTGTTTCCACAATTACTCCGGCGCAACCCTGCCACTCGAGCCGACAACCGATTAACTCGCGGGCACACTCAAGTGGGCTTCGTTCGAAGAACCCGTGATCTAGCAGTGTCGCACTTTCCTTCATCGGCGCCTTCGCTGAGTGTTCCCGGCTACGACCCCTTCTACATTCCCGTCGGATGATCGATGAACTGCCCGTCGAGGCTGTATTTTTCCACCAGTAAATCCACCAATGCACGCACGCCGGAGGTTTCCGTCAGGTAGTGCCCTCCGTAGAGGACATTGAGTCCCAGTTCCTCGGCTTCGGTATAACTCCAGTGCGGGCCCTCTCCTGTAAGGAAGGTGTCTATTCCGGCCTCCCGGACGGCTGTCAGGAACTCGCCACCACCTCCGGATATCACTCCCACCGTTCCGGCTGCATCCGAACCCGCGGCGCAGACATGGGGCGGGCTGCCCAGCACCTCGGTAACGCGCTCCGTAAGCTGGTCGAGCGATCCCGGGAAAATCCCACGGATACCCAGACGCGTCCCCTTCCATTCGAAGAACGGTTCAGTATCCTGCAACTCAAGCGCGGCGGAGAGGCGTGCGTTATTGCCCAGGACGGGATGGACATCGAGCGGAATGTGCGCACTGTAAATTGCCAGGCCTGCCTCCATCGCGGTCTTGAACTTCTCATAGGTCGCGCCAGTGACCGGGCGGGCTCCCTTCCAGAACATGCCGTGGTGCACCACCAGGAGGTCCATCCCCGCTTCAACCGCCTTCTTCACCACCGGGAGAGAAGCATCGACGGCCGCTGCCACCCGCCGCACCTCCTGCTCCCCCTGCATCTGCAATCCATTCACCGCTCCCGGGTAATCGGGCACCTCCCCGAGTCGTAATTCCTCATCGAGAAAAGCGACAATCTCATCCAGACACGCCATGCCCGACTCTCCCCGTTCTTCCAGAGCTAGCAATCATCGATATCACAAAAATCCCGCAGTTCCGGAGGAAGGGGAGACTCCCACCGCATCCTCCCTTCTTCCCAAGGCACATCCAGTGTGCTCGCATGCAGGGCCTGCCGGGGCAGGTGCAGGATTTCCTCCAGGGCCGGACTCCATCCCGTCTCGATGAACTCAAGGTAGCACTCCTCGGACGGCCCGTAAATCTTGTCCCCTGACAGGGGGTGTCCAAGATGCGCGAGATGGACGCGGATCTGGTGAGTCCGTCCGGTCTCCGGCATCGCCCGCACCACTGCAAGGCGACCGGCCTTATTCTCGAAACGGCGCACTACTTCAAAGTGCGTGACCGAGGGCCGGCCCTCTGGATGAACCATCTGTTTGATCCAGATCCGCGACTCACGCACTTCGCCCTGCCGCAGAATCGGCTCCTCCACCTTCATGTTCTCCCACTCGGGCCATCCGTCCACCACCGCGAGATACTCCTTGCCGATCTCGCGACGCTGCATCGCCTTCCCGAATTGCCGGGCTGCCGCCCGCGTGCGCGACATCAGGACCAGGCCGCTCGTCTCACGATCGAGACGGTTCAGAATGCTCAGCGTTCCTCCCTCTTCTCCCTGTTCGGCCAGCCAGGCATTGACTTCTCCCAGCAAAGTGGGTTCCGGCTTCTCGTTGGTGGGATGCACGATGAGGGGCGCGGGTTTCTCAACCACCAGCCAGTGTTCCGCCAACTCCACGATGTGGATGTCGGTACACACTGCGATCGTTTCCTTCTTCAAACTCATCTCCGACACTTTCCTGTCCGCGTCTCCATACCCCAATATCCGCGGAACCCAATGCCCAATAACACCTTGCCAGCCCCACCGCGTCTCCTACTCTTCCGCCATGCCCCAAACCTCAATTGAGGCCTCCTCCAATTCGGACAGGGAATACACCCTTGCAGGACCGGCCACGCTGGAAGGGACTTCCCTGCACACCGGCCAGAAGGTCACCCTCACCATCAAACCCGCCCCTGAAGGCCACGGCTTCAAGTTTCGCCGTATCGATCTACCGGACAAACCCTTCATCGATGCCGATGTGGGCCGGGTGGAAAAGGTCGAACGGGCCACTACCCTCGCTTCGGGATCCGTCCGGGTCCACACCGTGGAGCACGTCCTCTCCGCCCTCACCGGAATGAACGTGGACAATGCCCTCATCGAGATGGACGCCAACGAACCGCCCATCGGCGATGGTTCGGCCCGGCCCTTCGTAGACCTTATCAGGAAAGCCGGGGTGGAGGAGCAGGATTCCCGGCGGAAGACCTGGGAGATCCGCGAACCGATCCACTTCGACGATAAGGACGGATCTCATATCACAATTGTCCCCTACCGCGGGTTTCGCGTCTCGGTCACCAATCTGAGCCACCTCGGCAAGTTCACCCAGCACTTCTCCAGCGAGGTCACTCCCGAACTCTACGAATGCGAGATCGCTCCCGCCCGTACCTTCACCTTCTACGAGGATATCAAGCCCCTCCTCGATCAGGGCCTCATCAAGGGAGGCTCCCTTGAGAATGCAGTAGTGATTCGGGATGAGGAAATCCTGTCCAAGGAGCCCATGCGCTTCGAGAACGAGTTCGCTCGCCACAAGGCCCTCGATCTCATCGGCGACCTCGCCCTCTCCGGCAAGCGTATCACCGGTCATGTCATCGCGGTTGCTCCAGGGCACGGACCCAACACTCAAATGGCAGGAATGCTCAAGAAGGAATACCAGCGCATGCGCTCCATGGTGCCTCCCTTCAAGCTCCCGGAGAACGAAGCGGTCCTGGATATCAAGGATATCTTCCGCATCCTCCCCCACCGGGCTCCCTTCCTTCTCATCGACCGCGTGATTGACTTCTCCAGCGAGCTCAAGTGCACCGCTGTCAAGAACGTCACCTACAACGAACCTTTCTTCGAGGGGCACTTCCCCGACCACCCTGTCATGCCCGGGGTGCTGCAACTCGAAGCCATGGCCCAGGCGGCTTCCGTCCTCGTCCTGCGGCTTCCGGACAACGAGGGCAAGATCGGTTACTTCATGTCCGCCGACCACGTCAAGTTCCGCCGGCCCGTGTTGCCCGGAGACACCCTCTTCATCGAGGCAGAGATCGTGAAAATGAAACGCAGCGTTGGAGTGGCCGTCTGCCAGTGTCTTGTCAATGGCGAGGTGGTGTCTAGTGCCGAACTGAAGTTCGCGGTGGTCGATGCCTGAAACCCGACATCTCTTCCGGAACATTCCCCTGTCCCGGGCAATTGCAGCCATCTCGTTACTCCTTGCCCTGCCGGGTTGCCATCTATTCGTGGCGCAACCAGCCGCCCTCCCCCGAGATCTGGCCTCCCCGCCCCTTCCCGTCGGGTCGAATCATCCCACCCGTCATGCCCCTGCGCGGATGCCTGCAGCCTCCGGGCCCAGAACCGAACGTCTTCAGCTCCTCGTCGATTCCAGCGCCTCCACTGCCCTCATCGGCATTACCCTGGACCCCATGGCTCTTGCGCCCCGGCGCTCGGTCTGCAGCTGCCCGCTCAAGGGGACCGTCACCGGAATACTCAAAACCTCCGGCCTCGGCACACGCACCTTCACCATCGAGAAAATCGACCTGGCCACTGCGGGTGATGGCCGCCTCGAATTTGACTGGACCCCTCTCATCGGAGCCATCAGGGCCCTGATCCCCGCCGGCATCCTCACCATCAGGGACCACACCATGCCCCACGCCATGCCGCTCCAGCAGGACGGACGTTTCTCACATCCCAAGTGCCGCTTCCGGGTCGGTGGCACCTGCCAGGTACAGGGTCGCGGTCTCGTCCTGAAGAAGAAGGTGGGCCAGAAGGAAGAGGACCTCACCATTGCCCGGACCGAGCCAGTGGTTCTGGCGGGCTCCCTTACCCACCGGGAGAACAGATGGATCCTGGTCATTCCCTCCACCGTCATGAAGGACCGCTTTGAAATCGACGAGGAGGGAACCATCCTTGACCTCACCTTCACCGGCAGCATTACCGCGGTGGAGAAGTAGGATCGAAGACCGCCGCAGGCGGTTGTCCGGTCAGGAGGCATGAAAGGGGCGCCCCCTTCGGAACCTTGCCAGAGACAAATGGCCGGACGGAATTCTGCCGGCCAGATCGACATCATCCTCCATCCTGCTGTCGCGGCACCACCCGGCTTCAGGAGAAAGCCTCCTTCAACACGCGGCCATACAAGTTTGTAAGGGCGTCTCTCTGTCCAGATCATAGCCCAAGGGACCGGCAAGATGCCCCTGTTCGTCACTTCAAGGAGTTACCGATTCCCCGAAAAGTGCAGCACCGAACCCCGGCAAACCATTAAAACGGCACACTTTAGCACGACCAGCGTAAATTCCGCTTCGCTATCGGGAATTCTCCGTCGAGGATAGGGCCAAGGATTCATGAGTGTTAGACCCACCTCCATCCTCCTCTTCCTGGCCGCAGCCGCCCCGGCGATCTACGGTCAACCAAAGATAGAGTTCAATCGCGACATCCGCCCTATTCTGGCCGAGAACTGCTTTGCCTGCCACGGCCCCGATCCCGGCGCGCGCAAGGCCGACATGCGCCTCGATACCGAGGCGGGATTCTTTACGCAACGGGAAGATGCACCGCCCGTGGTGATCAAGGGGAACCCCGAGGAGAGCGAGCTCTATCAACGACTCATCACCGGGGATGCGGATGACATCATGCCGCCTCCCAAGAGCCACAAGAAGCTCAGCCCTGAGCAGATCGCCCTGATCAGAACCTGGATCAGCGAGAACGCCCCGTGGCAGGCGCACTGGTCCCTCCGCAGTCCCGTGCGTCCCGGGGTGCCAACTCCAAAGAAGGCCGACTGGTCACGGAATGCCGTTGACCGCTTTCTCCTCGCCAAGCTTGAGGAGGAGGGCCTCACCCCGGCCCCGGATGCCGATCCCCATGTTCTTGTCCGACGGCTTGCTCTTGATCTGACAGGACTCCCGCCAGACCCCGAAATCACCTCCGGGTTCATTGCCACCCCGACTGAGGAAAACTACCTCAAGCTCATCGACACCCTCCTGACCTCACCACGTTACGGTGAGCATCGCGCCCGTTACTGGCTTGATGCGGCACGCTACGGTGACACGCACGGACTGCACTTTGACAACTACCGTGAGATGTATCCCTATCGCGACTGGGTGGTGAAGTCCTTCAACCAGAACCTGCCCTATGACAAGTTTACCATCTGGCAACTGGCCGGAGACCTTCTCCCCGAACCCTCCCTTGATCAGCTTATCGCCACTGGCTTCCAACGCTGCAACATCACCACCAACGAAGGCGGGACAATTGCAGAGGAAAACCTGGCCATCTATGCCGCTGACCGCGTGCAGACCTTTGGCTGGGTCTACCTCGGTCTGACCACCAACTGTGCCCAGTGCCATGATCACAAGTTTGACCCCTTCACCACGCAGGACTACTACGCGATGGCGGCCTTCTTCCGGAACACCACCCAGGGTGCATTGGACGGTAACGCCTCCGACGGCCGCGGACCGGTAATCAAGGTCCCCTTCAACGAGGATCGGGAGAAACGGGAGTCGCTCGACAAGGAGATTGCGGAAGCCCAATCCCAGCTTGAAAACAGGCGAACGGAAGCAAAACCCGACTTTGAAAAGTGGGCTGCCACCGCCAACCCGGATCAATTGGCCGAAGCCCAGCCCCGGGAAGGCCTTCTCGTGCATGTCCCGCTCAACGAAGGACTCGGCGATAAGGTGAAAGGCACGGTCAAGGGAGAGGAAAAAACCTTCAAGTCCAAGGGCTTTCTCACCTGGGATCCCAAGGGCAAGATCGGTCCCGCTCCCCGCATCAAGCGTGGCCGCACCTTTGACCTCGGTGACCTCGCCAACTTCAAGATCGATCAAGCCTTCAGCTACGGTGCCTGGATCCGTTCTGCGCGTGGCATCAATGGCGCGGTCTTCGCTCGCATGGATACAGCCAGGAAGCACCGCGGCTGGGATCTCTGGCAGCAGGGCGCACACTTCGGTGCTCATCTCATCGACAACTATCCGGACAACGCCTTCAAGGTCATTACCCAGAAAGCGGTCCTCAAATTCGGCCAGTGGAACCACGTCTTTGTCACCTACAACGGAAGCGGCAAGGCGGAGGGACTCCGCCTCTATCACAATGGGGTCGAGCAGACCAAGAGCGTGGAGAGTGGCTCCCTCAAGCCGAATGCCGACATCACCTCCGGGACCCCGCTGCAGATCGGACAGCGAAGCGCAGGAGAGTTCTTCGAAGATGGCTTCCTGCAGGACATGCGCATCTATGAACGCACCCTCTCCGCGGGCGAGATCAAGGCCCTCGCCGACTCCGGACCCCTCCGCGCCATCCTGGCAACCGCCGCCCAGGACCGCAGTGCCGAGCAAACCAAGGTCCTCTTTGAGAATTTCCTCTACACCCGCGACCAGCAGTTCTCAGCCCTCACCGAAACAATCGCCAAGCTGAAATCGCAGCGTCAGGGACTCAACGGCAGCGCAGCTATCACCCACGTCCAGAAAGAGAAAGCGGGCATGGCCATGGCTGATATCCTGATGCGAGGACAATACGACAAGAAGGGTGACCAGATGAAAGCCAA
>JAAZXD010000088.1 GCA_014240355.1 Roseibacillus sp.
GGTGGTGACGCGGAGCTGGAGGCCGATATCCGTGCCATGGAGACGGCCTACGCGATGCAGATGGAGGCCACGGAAGCGCTCGACCTCAGCGGGGAAACAAAAGCCACCAGAGAGATGTACGGCACAAGCCGCTTCGCGAATTCCTGCCTGCTGGCCCGGCGTCTGGCGGAGCGGGGCGTCCGCTTTACCACTGTCTATTACACCAATGACAAGAACAACCAGCCCTGGGACACGCACAAGGATCATAACGAGGGGCACAAGGGTCTCTGTGCTGATGCCGACCGGGCTGCGGCAGGTTTAATCGAGGATTTGAAGCAGCGGGGGCTGCTCGATGATACCCTTGTCATCTTCGGGGGTGAATTTGGACGGACGCCCTTCGCGGAACAGAAGAAAGAGTCCAAACCGGGTCGCGACCATCACAGCACGGCCTTTTCCTACCTACTGGCGGGCGGCGGGGTGCAGGGTGGATTTGCCTATGGCTCTTCCGATGAGTTCGGCATGCACGTACAGGACAATCCCATGCATGTGCACGACTTCCACGCCACCGTCCTGCACCTGCTCGGGATTGATCACGAACAGCTTACCTATCACTATGCCGGTCGTGATTTCCGGCTCACCGATGTCCACGGCAAGGTGGCGACGGGGATTCTGCAGTAGCATGTGGATCGGAGTGGAGGGGGATCTCATACCGGATGAACGGATCGGTGTTCAGTCTCTCCCGCCGCCAGATACTCGTTCTCGCGGTTGGGGTTGAAGCAGGAATGGGCCTGCTGGCATTGGGGCTTGGATGGTTTTTCCGCCTGCCGGTGACCGCATGGGTGCGGCCTGATGCGACGGGGATCGTCCTTGGGGTGGTGGGTGCCACGGTCCTCTTTGGGATCCTGCTGCTGTGCCGACGCTTTCCGGTGGGACCGATTGGACGGCTCATGCGTTTTGTGGATGCCACGGTGAAACCGCTTTTCCTGAAGTGTCGCCCGGTCGACCTCCTGCTTATTGCGCTTTGTGCCGGCGTGGGTGAGGAACTCCTTTTCCGGGGCTTGATTCAAGGTGGACTGGCCCGGTGGTGGGGAGAGTGGCCGGCCCTGGCGGTGGCAAGCGTCGTCTTCGGCCTCGCCCACTGCATGACGAGAGAATATGCGGTTTTTGCCACCGTGCTGGGGTTTCTTCTGGGATGGCTGGTAATCGTGACCGGAGATCTTACCGCTGCCATCGTGGCCCATGCAGGATATGATTTCGTAGCCTTGCTTTTGCTGACGAAAAAGGGTGGGGACGATGAAGTTTCAGGGTCTGGAGGCTGGGATTGAGCGGTCCTTTTCAGCCTTGGTGAGAAGATTGCCAATTTCATTGCACGGAAGGGTTGATCCGGCCACCTTTCCATACTCATGAAGGCTCTCCTTGTAATGGTTCTCTCCCTGCTGGTGATTCCCCTCGCTGGAGCGGAGATGCGGGAATGGAAAACTGCTGATAAGTCAAAGACTCTCGTGGCGGAATACGTCAGTTCCCGTGATGGCAAGGTTACTATTCGCCGCAAGCGGGACCGGCGCTCGTTTACCCTCTCGCTCGACAAGCTTTCAGAGCAGGATCGGGAATACGTCAAGCAGAGGGAGGAGGAAGCGTCTGGTGATGAGAGCGGGGAAGCCAAGGACGCGGAGGGGGAATTCGCCAAGCTGATCACCGGCGACTGGGAGCGCGCGGAAGGGCACGGATTGAAGTACCGCATTTATGGCGCACGCAAATTGCGGAGGGGGAAGGGAGAGGGATATCCCCTGGTGGTCTACCTGCATGGCAGGGGTGGCGATGTAATGAGTCCGCAGGAGCCGGGGGGAGCCAATGCCTTCACTCGGGATGACAATTACCGCCGGCGGACCTGTTTCGTGATCGCTCCGCAGAATCCCGATCAGCAGGGATGGACCGGGGCCAAGGCGGATGGAGTGGTCGAAATCGTGGAGGAATTGATCAAGAAGCTCCCGGTTGATCCCAAGCGGATTTACCTGACCGGCTATTCGATGGGGGGCTATGGAACCTTTCAGCTGCTGGCCCAGGAGCCCAGGATGTGGGCGGCAGCGGTGCCGGTCGCCGGCGGGGGGAATCCGGGGGCGGTGAAGGATTACCGCAAAGTACCCATCTGGGTCTTTCATGGGGAGGACGACAAGGTCGTCCCGGTGAGCCAGAGCCAGGCCATGGTGGAAGCCTTGAAGAAGGCCCGCTCGGAAGTAAAATACACCGAGTTCCCTGGTGCGGGTCATGGAGTGTCCGGCAAGGTCTACGGTGACGAAAAGGTCCACGAGTGGATGTTCGAGCAGGCGCAGTAGGCGCTTTGTGCCATTCTGGATTCTGGATGCCGGGGAGGGATTTTTTCTGAATACCCGGACGGCCTCTTCAGTCCAATGGGCATCATGAAACGACGACTCATCCTCCTGGCGGCAGCATGTTCCCTGATTGTGATTTGCGGCACGAGCTGTACCACCATGTATGATTCGGCCGGGCGTCCGGTGGATGTCATCACCCCCGAAGGTGCGGCCCTGGCAGTGGTGGCGGCCGGCGTGGTGGGCTATGCAATCGCCGACGACGGGCACGACAACAGGCACCACCGCAGACATGGCCATGCCCGGAGACCGGCTCACTGCCGACATGGGCATGACCGGTGCAGGCATTGCCATTAGGTCCGGACAGAGGGCCGGGGCAAAAGGATTTTCGAGTTCCTGTGCCTCCGGAGGAACGTTAGGGTCGTGCGTGCGCACGATCCTGATGTGGTTCCTGGTGGGGCTGGGGCTGATGACGGCAGAACAGCTGCCCCGGGGCGCGGCGAATGCCGAGACAGGCCTGGTGACCTTCCCGGGTTGCCGATTGATCGACGCCGAGTGGGCTGACGGGGATAGTTTTCCGGTCCGCTTTCCGGACGGAACGATCCACACCGTTCGTCTCTACGGGGTCGATTGTCTCGAGACCACGGACCGGCATGAGACGGATCAGCGCCGCCTCCGTTCCCAGCGGGCCTACTTCGGCATTGCCAGGGCCGGGGGTAATGAGTCGGCCTCCATTCAGGGGGCCAAGGCGCTTGGGATTGCTGCGCGGGATCGTGTCGGGGAGCTTCTCCGCCAGCCGTTCTCCGTGCACACGGCCTGGGCCGACGCTCGGGGCCATCCCCATTACAAACGGTATTATGCATTCATCACCGGTGGGAAGGGGAAGGACCTGGGAAGTGTTCTGGTAAGGGAAGGTCTGGCGCGGGCCTTCGGGGTGGCCCGGTCGCGCAAGGCGGGAGTGAGCCGGGATGAGTACAAGGAGCGACTCAAGGATGAGGAACTGGCGGCCGCCTCCCGTCGGGTGGGGATCTGGAAGCTCACGAACTGGGATTCGCTTCCGGAAGAGCGCCGGGTGGAGCGGGCACAGGAGCAGGAAGAGCAATTGGAGGCGCT
The DNA here is from genome assembly GCA_014240355.1 of Roseibacillus sp. Classification (GTDB taxonomy): domain Bacteria; phylum Verrucomicrobiota; class Verrucomicrobiia; order Verrucomicrobiales; family Akkermansiaceae; genus Roseibacillus_B. Next base: position 3,420 of record JAAZXD010000088.1, read on the forward strand.
GCCGCTCAAAGAGAACTCGATCAATCCGAACACCGCCTCGCGCGACGAGCTGATGCGGTTGCCGGGCATTGGGGAGGTGATGGCGGCCAGGATCATGGAGGCAAGGGAAGCCGGAGCATTCCGGACGGCGGCGGATCTGGGACGGGTAGCGGGAATCGGGGAAAAGACCGTTGCGAGGATTGCACTGTATCTGTCTTTCCGGGGGCAGCCGTCGCAATGAACCGAACGACTTTGTTCTTTCTGCTCATCGCTGCCATGATCGCAGTGGCGGTGGCGGTGACCTTGAGTGCCTTTGCGGGATGAGGGAGGTGGAACTGACGCGGGATCTTCTCATGGAGGCGGGGGGGTGGAGGGAGATGAAGTCCGCCCGTGGGATGCACCGCGGGGGCCTGGTGAGCGAGGCGTCCTACGAGAACGGCTGGCTGGAGGGGGTGGTATTGATGGGCGGGGAGCGCAAGAGGGTTCGCATGCAGGTCGTGTCGCGCACGCACATGGAGAACAGGTGCAGCTGCCTCCTGGCCCGGCGTGAGGGACGGGTCTGTGCGCACGCAATGGCGGTCGGACTCGAGGTCATTGAGCCCGGCACCGCTCCCGAAGAGACCCCGTTGGAGCCCGGGGGAGACCCTGCGGGGGGGCGCTGGCCGGGTGTCACCGAGGAATTTGACGAGGAAGCCTATCCCGTGCAGTGCAGGGTGATGCTTCCGGTCAAGGTCGCGGACTCGTGGAACCGGGGACAGCTTCTGGTGGTGTTCGGGACTGACTACGGGGGGGAAGAGCATCTCCTCGCGACCTGGGGTGCGGATTACGTGCTGCAGGCAGGAGAGAACGACGGTCGCCTGCTGGAGACCCTGCAGCGGCTCTTTCCGGATGAACCGCCGGGAGCAGTGAACCTGGATCGCGGGCAATTTCTCCAGATGCTGGATGCCCTGGCCGGGCATCCCCGGGTGAGTTTCGGGAAGAGGGAGGCGGCCATGGTATCCTGTCACCGGGCCCGTCCGGGGCTGGAATTGCAGAAAGGTCGCCTGCGCGTTCAGTGGCCGGCCGGATGGGTTCCGCTGGTGGAAGGGGGGGATGTGTGGGCCCTGGACAGCGAGGCGCGGAGCTTTCACGCGGTGGCCGCCGGGGTGCCGGAATCGCTGCGGGAGGTCTTCGGGCCAGGCATGATTCCAGGGCCGGTGGAAGTGCCAGCTCTTCTCACCACGCTCCGTCAGTGGTTTGAGATCAGCGGGGACATCATTGCAGGCCTGCCGCAATCTGCCGCACCGCAGGTGGAAGTGAGCTTTGAGGGATCGCTCAATCACTTGGAGGGGCGCATGGTCTTTGTCTACGGGAAAACCCGACGCCGGGCCGGAATGATGGAAGTCGAGCTCCTCACGATGGAGAATGGAGAGGGCGTGCTGGTCAGTCCGGACCTGGAACGCATGGCGGAAGATGCCCTGCGCCAGTGGGGTTTCGAGGGCCCGGGAAGGCGGGGTGAGTTTGTGCTGCGTGAACCACAGGCCATTCTGCGCTTTCATGCTCACGGGGTGGGGTGCCTTGATCCGGAGTGGATCGTCATCAGGGGTGAGCGCTTCTCGGAGTTTGCCAGGGACATTGTCCCGATCAAACCCGTCTACCGGTTTGCGGGAAGCACGGAGGACTGGTTGGAGATGGAGTTGACCTATCAGGCGGGTGACGGCACGCCCATCACGCGGGAGGAGGTCCAGCGGTTGCTGGATACCGGACGTTCTGACCATTCGCTGGGGGGTGATCGCCTGGCGGTGCTGGATCCGGAGCAGGCTGATCAGGCCATGGAAACCCTGGCGGACTGTGATCCCCGGCAGGGTGCTCCCGGGGTCTTCCGCATGGATGCACGGCAGGCCGCCTACCTGCGGGAGAGCGTGATTGAACTGGGGCTGCTCGCCGGGGAGCAGCAATCTCAGGCCGGGGACGGCGGGACGGCGCTGGAGCTGGGCCCCCTGGAAACGGTCCTGCGCCCCTACCAGCGGGAGGGAGTGGCCTGGCTCGGGAAGCTGTCAGAACTGCGGATGGGGGGTATTCTGGCCGACGACATGGGATTGGGAAAGACGTTGCAGGCCCTGGCATTTCTTGCGGCCCGCAGGGGGACCGCGCTGGTTGTGTGCCCCTCGTCCCTGGTCCACAACTGGCTGGCGGAAGCAGGGAAGTTCGTGCCGGACCTGAAGGCCGTGGCGATCGAGGGACCGAAGCGGAAGGAGGTTCTGGCAGCACACCCCGGAGCCGATCTTCTCATCACCAGCTACGCTCTTCTGCGGCTTGACATCGATCTCTACCGCGAGCGGGAGTTCGAAGTGGTCATTCTCGATGAAGCGCAGCACATCAAGAATCCTGAATCGCAGGTCTCCCGGGCGGCCTTTCGCCTGCCCGGGACCCATCGCTTTGCCCTCACGGGAACGCCCATTGAAAACTCGGTGAAGGATCTCTGGTCGATCATGAATTTCGTCATGCCGGGATACCTCGCGATTTGGGGATCGTTTTGAGAAACCCCTGGCGCGTGGTGATGCACCCGAATTGCAGCGGAGACTGGCCCGCCGCCTCAAGCCGGTGATCCTGAGGCGGCTCAAGGAAGAGGTGGCGAAAGACCTTCCTGAGAAAATAGAGCAGGTGCGTTACTGTGAGCTGAGTGACTCGCAGCGGCAGGTCTACAAATCGATTCTAGAGGAGAGCCGGGGAATGATTCATGACGCGGAGGGCGGGCGCAGGCGGATGCTGGCCCTGACGGCCCTGCTGCGCTTGCGCCAGGCCTGCTGTGACCTGCGCCTCCTGAACCTGCCGGGGGTGGATGAGGAGGACGGATCGGTGAAGATGGAGGAACTGGAAGGCCTGCTGGAGGAAGCGGTGGCGGGAGGGCACCGTGTCCTCGTCTTCAGTCAGTTCGTGCAGATGCTGCAGGGAATTGTTCCCGTCCTGATGGAGAAGGGATTCGAGTTCTGTTATCTTGATGGACAGACGAGGAACCGGGGAGAAGTAGTGAGGCGCTTCCAGGAGTCGTCGGTTCCCGTTTTCCTCATCAGTTTGAAAGCAGGAGGAGTGGGCCTGAACCTGACGGGTGCGGACACGGTCATCCACGTTGATCCCTGGTGGAACCCGGCGGTGGAGGCCCAGGCCACCGACCGTGCCCACCGGATCGGCCAGAAGCGGGTGGTGACGTCCTACAGGTTGATCACGCGCAATACGGTGGAAGAGAAGATCCTGGCCCTGCAGGAGCGTAAGCGGAAGTTGATTGCCTCTACCCTCGATCAGGATGTTTCAGGATCTGGTGCCGGTCTGAGCGAGAACGAGATCTTCGAACTCTTTGGATAGTGGGTTGCTCCTCGCCGGGAGCTCGCCGGTGATCAGAGGATTTTCGGTGTGCCCACAAGCAAAACCGCCAGAGGATCGAGATCCACTGGCGGTTTAGTTAGAGACTTCTGTTCGCCCGCACTCACGGACTGGGGAATCTGTTAGCTGCTGATCACCCTTTTGTAAGAACTCACGATTAATCGCGAATTCCAGAGAATGAGACTTCGATCCTGGCAATATGTTCGAAGGTTTCTGTAAATTTTACAGGGGGGAGCGAAATCCCCCGGACAGTCATTGGCGCAAGACCTATAAAACAGTGGAAATCCGGGTTTTTACCGAATTGGCGAGAAAACATTCCTCGTGTGCCTTTTGGTGGAGTTCTTCCAGTTTTTCGGCAGACACCGTAATGCCCTCCGCCCATACCGTCACGGGATGGAGCTCGATCCGGCTCAGGACCGGTTTGCCGTTCTCTCCTTTCTCAAGATAGCCCACCGCTTCGTCGGCGTAGCTCTCAAGGGTGAGGTTCTGCAGTGAAGCGAAGGCGAGAAAAGTGAGCATGTGGCAACTCGAGAGGGAGGCCACGAAGGCCTGTTCAGGATCTGGAATTTCCGCAGTGCCGAGGTAATCGGCGGCTGCCGAGGCCCGCAGGGTGACGCCATGGCCGAAGTCAAGATCGTGATCACGGGGGTATTCCTTGTAGGCGAAGTCCTTCCCGTCGCGGTTCCAGTTGAGAGTGATGGTGTGAGAGCTCATGTGCAGCAGGCAGGATACAGGGGAAGTTCCAGAATGGTTTCCGGGGCCGTGCCTATACGGAACACCGGATCCTGAACACCCTAATTTGGGTTCAACTTCTGGTGGAGCTGTTGGAGGGAGGCGAGGATGGGATGAAAGCCGGCCAGCTCTTCCGCCGATGTCACCCGGCTGCTGGCCTCAATCCGTTTCGCGATCAGTGCCCGGATCGCCTCAATCAATGCGGGCTCGTTCCGGATGACGAGATCGAGTTCGGCGGCTTTCTGGAGGGAGAAGATGTTCATGTTGCAGGAACCGGTGAGAACCAGTTCATCATCGAAGAGGAGCAGCTTGGCATGGATCATGGTTCCGGTGAGATAGACCTCGATGGGGGCCCGGGTGTAGAGGTCGTGGATGGCCCAGTAATTGACGTCATTACCGATGTTGGCCTCCCTGGAGAAGAGGACGGTGATCCGGACGCCCCGCCGGGCTGCGGCCACCAGGGCATCAGAGAATTCGGGATCCCCGATGTAGGCCACCTCGATGTAGATCGACTCCCGGGCCTCCTCGATGAAACGCAGGACCTCCGGTTTGATCTCGAAAACAGATCCTCCCTCATCGCGGTGGGTGTTGCAGAGAAAGTCTATATTACGCTCCGGATCGTAGGGAGCCTCTCCCGCCATGCGCGTTCGCATGCGTCGGACGAGGTCGGGATCCTCAAGGGCCAGCATGTAGTCGAAGTAGTTCTGGTGCCGGTCCTCGATGTTGATGCTTCCAGTGACGATGAGCTGCTCATCAAAGATGTAGTACTTGGTGTGGGTCTTGTTGGTCCACTCGACCGTGACATTGGGGTGAGCCAGAAGGCGGGTTCCGAGCTCCTGGTCGTGTTCGTCCTCGACAAAGGTATCGGGAAACGTGCGTCCGATGATCTTGTAGATGATCCGCTTGAGGAGGGAGATCCTGCGCGGGAAGAAGGGTTTACGGTTCATCTCGATGACTTCGCACATGATGGCCCCGATGTCCTTGATGACGTGGACCTTCACTCCCCGGTCGGCGGCGGCGAGAACCGCCTCTCCCACCCGCGTGCCAGCCTCATCGGAACGCCAGACGTACATGAAGATCTCCACGCTTTCCCGGGCCTTCTCCAGTTCTTCCACCACGAGGTCGAAGGTGGGATCTGCCACTCGTTCCGGGGGGAAGGAGGCGGTGAGTGGAGGATGAAGGAGCTGGCATTTCGTGTTCATGTTTCAATGTTCAGCCGGCTGCTCCGGGGAAACTCATGTCTGAACTCCGGAACCTGAATACGAAACACAAAAATGCAGAATCGGAGCCCTTCGGACGGGGAACCTGCTCGGGACAGGGCGCCGAAGGCGGAGCGCATTCAGAATCGTGAACCGGATTCTGGCCAATCCGGGAGGAGGGAAGACTTTGGCGGAGGGCAGGGGTGGCACATGCAATCCTGAGAAATTCAGAATTTGTGGTTTGAGATTGCGGCGGGGGGCATCCTACATTCTCCCCGCCTATGGGACGCGCATTTGAGTATCGACGGGCCGCTAAGGAGAAGCGGTGGGACAAGATGTCGAAGGTCTTCCCCAAGCTGGCGAGGACCATCACGATGGCGGCCAAGGAGGGAGGTTCGGACCCGGACAGCAACTCCAGGCTGCGCACTGCGATTCTGAATGCCAAGGCGCAGAACATGCCCAAGGACAACATTGAGACCGCCATCAAGCGGGCCGCGGGCAAGGACATGGCCGAGATCTCGGAGGTCAACTACGAGGCCAAGGGGCCGCATGGGGTGATGCTTTTCATCGAGACGGCCACCGACAACACGAACCGGACCATTTCCAACGTCCGCACCCCCATCAACAAGGCGGGCGGGGAAATCCTCAACAGCGGTTCGCTGCAGTTCCTCTTCGACCGCAAGGCCGTCATCCAGTTCGAGAGAAAGGAAGGGGACGACCTTGAGGAAATCGAACTCGAGCTCATCGATCACGGCCTGGAGGAAATGGAGGAGAACGAGGGGACGGTGTTCGTCTACGGGGACTTCACCAATTTCGGTTCGCTCTCTCAGGCCTGCGAGAAACTCGGGATCGAACTGAGCAAGGCCGGTCTACAGCGCATTCCGAACAATCCGCAGGAGTTCAGCGAGGGTCAACTCGACGAGATCGAGTCCCTGATCGACAAGCTGGAAGACGATGAGGATGTGCAGGCCGTCTACACCAACGTGGCGTAGTTCCTGCCGATTCTCAGGCGGAGTGCACGGTGTAGCCGCCGGAGCGTTCGTCCGCTTCGAGCCGTAGCAGGCCGTTCTCTTCCGCCTCGAGGAGGACTTCATTGAAGGAACGGAAACCGTGGGCGCGTTCGTTAAAGCCGGGGTTCCGCCTTTTGAGTGCCTGTTTGATCATGGAGCCCCAGATGGCTTCGTCGTTGCCCCGCTCCTCCAGGAGGGCCTCGAAGGTGTCGGCGACCTGCTCGAGAGCCTCCTCGGTGGTGGGACCCTCAGAAGTCTTCCCCGCCGCGGCCTTCTTCCTGGCCGTCTTGCGGGGGGTCTGCTTTCTGGCCGCTTTCTTGGCCGGGGACTTGCGTACGAGGTCATCGTAGTAGATGAACTCGTC